>JAMPFC010000001.1:267925-279479 GCA_023664685.1 Roseburia sp.
GAACCCCCGACACCACGGGTATGAACCGTGTGCTCTAGCCAACTGAGCTATCCCGCCATAATGCCATATCGCTATGGCTTATATTAAAAGCTGCTGTAAAATAAGAAAAATGGGACCTATAGGGCTCGAACCTATGACCCTCTGCTTGTAAGGCAGATGCTCTCCCAGCTGAGCTAAGATCCCATTTGCTACTTATCAGCAGCGCCATTGACTATTATATTAGGACAAACCTCGTTTGTCAAGCTATTTTCCGAAAAATTTTGAAAATCGTTCCAATTTTTTGATTTTTATAAAAACAGGGCAGTGAATGTTCCAGCAGCGACTACGCTCAGCGTATACATGATAACTCCTGCCAAAAGCACGCCTCCGATACACGCAAGGATACTGGACTTAAAATCCATGTCCAAAAGACTGGCGGCAAGCGTCCCTGTCCATGCGCCCGTACCCGGAAGCGGAATCCCTACGAATAAAAGAAGTGCGACAAAAAGTCCTCTTCCCGCCTTTTCCTGAAGCTTCTTTCCGCCTTTTTCGCCTTTTTCCAGACAGAACGTAAAGAATTTTCCGATCACCGGTTTGTCTGCGCCCCACACGAGAACCTTTCTGGCAAATAAATAAATAAACGGAACCGGGAGCATGTTTCCTATGACAGCGACCACAAACGAGAGCGGCATGGACAGATCATAGCCGGCGGTGATATAAGCGGCGGCGATCGGGATCGCCCCTCTGAGTTCGATCAAAGGCACCATAGATACCAAAAAAACAATCAAATACTGTAACATCTTCTATTTCCTTTCTATGCTTCGCAAATCTTAATTTCGACTTCGCCATTCTCCATAAAATCAAGAAGGGCGTACGTGGCCCTGTGACCCTCCTGTCTCGGCCGGGAGATGCTTCCCGGGTTTAATACGGTCATCTGGGAACTCTGCTCCAAAAACGGTACGTGGGTGTGTCCGTACATGACGATATCCGCCTGTTTTTCCTGCGCCCAATACTTAAGTATGTCAAGTTCTATGTTCACATGCTGTCTGTGTCCGTGGGTCATCGCCACCGTGTGCCCATGCAGCTTTATGACCTGAAAGTCAGGGGCGTCAAGTGACCAGTCGCAATTCCCGCGCACCATGTACACCGGGCCTTGAACCGCATTTCTCAGCCTGTCCCCGCTGTTTTCACTATCGCCGAGGAAAAACAAGCCATCGATCTCTTTGTACTTTTTTATGACTTCAAGCATTTTCTCATCTCTGCCATGAGAATCGCTGAATACAAGATATTTTGCCATCGTCATCTCTCCTCTGCCTGTTTCTCCAGTTTTTCTACCATTTTTCTCAGAGCGATCCCCCGGTGGCTGATCTGGTTTTTCTCCTCCGGCTCCATCTCTCCGGTCGTGCAGCCCCGCTCTGGCAGATAGAAAATGGGATCGTAGCCAAATCCATTTGTCCCTTTTGGTTCTCTTGCCAATACGCCTTCGATGACGCCCTTTGTCGTCTCCACTCTTCCGTCCGGATACGCACATGCGATCGCACATACAAACCGGGCTGTGCGTTCATTGTCTTTTGCATTCTCGCAGCGCCTGAGTATGTCTGCATTTTTTATGTTATAAGAGGTTTCTTCCCCGAGATATCTGGCGGAATAGATGCCCGGCTCGCCGCCCAGATAATCCACCTCAAATCCGGAATCGTCTGCAAGCACCATCTCGTGCGTCTCCTCGCAGACCGCCTTCGCTTTGATGACCGCATTTTCCTCAAATGTCGTTCCATCTTCCACGATATTTGTATGTATATCCAGATCCTTCAGCGAATATACATCGTATTTGTCCCCGAGAATCTGCCGGATCTCATTTACTTTTCCCTGATTATTTGTCGCAAATATAAGTTTTTTTGCCATTTTACTTTATCCTCCAACGCCGGAAAAAGCCAACGTGCCTTTTCCCTGCCGCAAAGTTATCATTTTCACGGATACTTTATCAGTATAAGCGTAATCACAGAAAATAGCAAGCACAATATGCCATCCTGCAAAAAAATGCAAAAAGACGCTTACCGTTTCACCGCTCACCCATCACCCTCTGGACGGTCTGGGCGGTTTTGTTCCCATGTACTGGTACAGATACGTTTTCATCATGCCATTGTAGATTTTTCTGTTTTTGGAAGCCTTTTTTCCGATCGCTTTCTGCGCATTTTCATAACCGCTGAGAAGGAAAAATGACCACGTTTCATTTTCATTTATGATGTTTCCGATCGTCCGGTAGAGAAGTTCCATCTCTTCTTTGGAGGAGAGCCGCTCGCCATATGGCGGATTGGATATGACAAATCCGTATTTTTTCGGCGAACTGAAATTCACGATATCTCTCTTTTGAAAATGGATGTACTTGTCCACTCCGGCGAGAGCCGCGTTTGCTCTTGCCATTTTCAGGGCGTCGGCGTCGATGTCGTAACCCTGTATGTTTGTTTCTGCGTCGTGGTCTATGAGATCCTGCGCCTCCTCTGCCACCTCGTACCACTCTTTCATCGGAATAATGTTTACCCATTTCTCCGACAAAAATTCACGGTTCAAACCGGGGGCGATATTTTTTGCGATCATCGCCGCCTCGATGGGGATCGTCCCGCTTCCGCAAAATGGATCGACGAGCATCCGGTCGCCTTTCCACGGTGAGAGGAGAAGGATCGCGGCGGCAAGCGTCTCGGTGAGCGGTGCGGGCGCTGTGTACTGGCGGTATCCCCTCTTGTGAAGGGATACCCCGGTCGTATCAAGTCCTACTGTTACCACGTCTTTTAAAATGCTGATCCGGAGTGGATATTCCGCCCCGCTTTCCTCGAACCAGTCCGTGTGGTATGTGCCTTTCAGGCTCTCAACCATTGCTTTTTTTACGATTCGCTGTATGTCGGAAGGGCTGAACAGCTTACTGTTTACCGAGGATGCCTTTGCCACCCAGAATTTTCCATCTTTCGGGATAAATTCCTCCCAATGGACTGCCTTAATGCCCTCAAACAATTCATCAAATGTCTGCGCTTTAAATTCTGCCGCTTTGAGCAAAATCCGCTCTGTCGTCCTCAAAAATAAATTTGCCCGGCAGATTCCCTCTGCATCTGCGACAAACGTCACTTTTCCATTGTCCACCGCAGAAATCTCATATCCCAGATCGTTGATCTCTCTTTTCAAAACTGCTTCCATTCCAAAATGGCATGGCGCGATCAGTTCATACGTTTTATTTTTCATTCCGTACTGTTTTTCCTTTCCGTTTCCACACTTCGTAGCCCTGATATCCCCCTGCTATGCTGATCGCATAGTACCCACGCTTATTCATTTCCTTTGCCGCATACATGCTCTGGTTTCCCCGGTCACAATAAAATACCACGGTGTCATAGCGGTGTGTCCATGTCTCTTTTTCCACCTGCCACCGTTCATATGGTATGTTTTTGGCTCCCGGTATATGCCCCTTTTCATACTCTTTTTCGTCCCGTAAATCTATGAGAATGGTTCCCGGCCGCTTCATATATTGATCGATGTCCCGGATTGGTATGATCGAAAAACTCATGCTTATCACGTTCTTTTTTATTACATTATATGACCTGTTTATGTAAAATGTGACATTGCATGCAAGCTCAAACTGCATTCAGCGCTATGTAAGAATCAAGCCGCCCCCAAAAGGTGACGGCCTGATGTGTTGGTTCCAGACTACTTTGTGCTGTTCTGAGAATCGTTTGCATTTTTGCTCGTGTTCTTGCTGCTGTTGTTGCTTGTATTCTTCGTACTGTTCTTGCTGTTGTTACTGTTGCTGCTGTTTTTGCTGTTGTTCTTGCTGCTGTTGCTGTTGTTGTTTGAAGAATTGCGGCAGTTTGAGCAGTTTGACCTTGTGCTGTTCTTAGAACTGTCATTTGAACTGTTCTTGCTGTTGTTCTCGTTGTAGTCATCCAAAAAATTCTTTGCCATTTTGTATTTCCTCCTGTTTGATAACATTTACGTTACAGGATTAGTATGGCATCGAAATCAAAGGTTATACTACTCAAGCTTTTCCAACAGAACCAAATAATTCCATTTTTTCTTTTACGGTTGCCTTGATCGCCTCTGCGCCCGGAGCGAGAAGCTTACGTGGGTCAAATCCTTTTCCTTCAAGGTCTTTTCCTGCTTCTATGTATTTGCGTGTCGCATCTGCGAAAGAAAGCTGGCACTCTGTATTTACATTGATCTTGGATACGCCAAGGCTGATCGCTTTCTGGATCATATCCTCCGGAATCCCTGTACCACCGTGAAGTACGAGCGGCATCTCTCCGGTAAGCTTCTGAACAGCATCGAGTGTCTCAAAGCTGAGTCCTGCCCAATTTTCCGGATATTTTCCATGAATATTTCCAATTCCTGCTGCGAGCATCGTAACGCCGAGATCTGCGATCATTTTGCACTCCTGCGGATCTGCGCATTCGCCTGCGCCGACAACTCCGTCTTCTTCTCCGCCGATGGAGCCTACCTCTGCCTCAATGGACATTCCTTTGTCGTTGCAGATCGCCACCAGTTCTTTTGTCTTTGCCACATTTTCCTCGATCGGATAATGGGAACCGTCGAACATGATCGACGAAAATCCTGCCTCGATACATGCCTTTGCTCCCTCATAGCTTCCGTGATCGAGATGAAGGGAAACGGGAACGGTAATATTAAGCTCCTCGAGCATTCCATTTACCATGCCTACGACCGTTTTATAACCGCACATATACTTTCCTGCGCCCTCGGATACACCAAGGATGACCGGCGAGCGGAGTTCCTCTGCGGTGAGAAGAATCGACTTTGTCCACTCTAAGTTATTGATGTTAAACTGTCCTACTGCGTATTTCCCTGCCTTTGCTTTTGTAAGCATTTCTTTTGCTGAAACTAACATTTCCTGCTACCTCCTAGTTTTTTGTATGATTATCTAGCCTAACGCCACCAAGCCAAACCCATTTCTTGGCATCATCAGACTACCCGCGTCCGCAACAGTGTTTGTATTTCTTTCCACTGCCGCATGGACATGGGTCGTTTCGTCCTACTTTCGGGCCTTCGTTGCGGATCGTGCCGGATGCTTTCTGCTCACGGTACAACTCCTTGCGGCGCTCCTTTGTGAGTATGTTGTCCCACTGCGGAAGCGTATAGAGCCACTCGGCATTGCATGCTACCATATTATAGTAAAGTTTTTCACAGTCAATTTGAATTTTTACAACGGTATCTTCTTCCATCGTATCGATCGGGTTCTCTTCTTTCAGGCTTTCGTTGATCCCATCCAAAAATCCGACCATCATAGAAAGCGGCACCTGATATTTCTCCGCCAGTCCTCCGACTGTTCCCTCTACGATTTCCTCTGGTTTTTCGAGAAGCTGCTCATAAATATTTTTTTCGAGCTGAAAATAATTATTCCAGAGTTCTTCTCCTTTTTTGGAATTTTGCATCTCCTCTGCGTATGCATAATCCCGCCATTCTTGTAATAATGCCATCTCTTGTTTCCTCCCCGGCTGATCTTGTTGCTTTTTATATCCCAATGGTATCCTTAATTGTAACACATTTTTTATGCACAGGCAATCCCTGATTTGTGCGGCGATGGAAATCAATTTTTATTGGTCGCTTTATAAGATTAGAGAATTTCGTAAAAAAGGGCTATTACCGGATTCGGAACCGCTTTCGCTAGATAAACACGTAGCGGTACTAAGGCTGCAAGGTGCACTTTTTGCACCTCGTGCGCTTTTCGCACCCCATGCGAAATTGCACCTTATACGCAGCCTAAGAACCGACGGTTTATAAGATCCTCATCCGATAATAATCCCCTTTTTTACAAAATTTCCGCTACTCTTTATGAATTGCAACTAATAAAAATTGAGTTCTGCGTGCGTAGCTGTGATGCTCCTGTTATGTTCTCGGCTATTGGTTTTGATCACAGTTTTTCAATTTAGATATGCGTCAATTCCGTCGGCTATTCCTTTTACCATTTTTTTCTGATAAGATGCTGTGGACATTTTTCTGTCCTCGGACGGATTGCTCATAAATCCCATTTCGATGATCGTAACCGGCACAGTACACCAGTTTATGCCGGTCATGGTGTCTGTGTACATGACGCCTCTGTTTTTGGCTCCGGTCGCCTTACAGAATTTCTGGATGACTTTCTGGGACAGCTTCCGACTTTCTTTTCGTATTTTAGCGCTCATGTATTTATTGTTGTTTGTCGGCCCCATTGAAAGCGCCCCATAAACGGAAGAATCCGACGCAGAGTTCGCATGGATCCGGACAAAGGCATCGGCTTTTGCCTCATTGGCGATCTGGGCGCGTTTGACATTGGATATATTGACGTTATGTTTTGTGCGAATCATCACAACCTCATATCCCCGGCTCTCAAGCTCTTTTTTCAGTTTTTTTGCCACTTGGAGATTTAACTTATACTCCGGAACTTTGGTTGCACAGCCGGATGTTCCCGACGTGACTTTTGCTTTTTTCACCGATGATCCCGGCCCATTTGGCTCTGTCGAGCTGTTTCCTTTCAACTGATGTCCGGCGTCGATTGCAACAACTTTCTTTTTTCCTTCTGCTCTGACTTCCTTTCCTGTTCCCATCACAGAAACACCAAGCGCAATAATAAACATGATACATAAAACTTTTTTTATTCCTGATCTTAATCTCATTTAAAATCCCCCTTGCAAAAAATGTTCTTAGCCCGATGATGCCAATTTTAAAAGGAATGCTTTCATGTGCGAGCATAAAAGCATTCCCTTATCTGTCAATGCGGAGTATGGGACTTGAACCCACACGTCTCAGAGACACATGATCCTTAGTCATGCCTGTCTGCCAATTCCAGCAACTCCGCATGCAATGAAACACTGCTTGACTATAATAACAAATTTTTTTTAAGTTGTCAAATACTTTTTTTGAGGGGATTCGTTCTTCCCGGAGACTATAAGCTCAAGTAAGAAAAAATTATTCAGTGACCAATTCTCTTATCTTAACTTTTCTGATCTTACCGGAAACAAGGTATGAAAATGTTAAAAAGCTTAGGCAAACGATGAGTATCGGAATTACAAATGACGAGAAAGCAACATCGGTATTAAAACTTGTTATACCTATACTTGTTAAAAGTATTCCGAGCACTTTTCCCGAAAAGAAATAACTTAATATTCCTCCGGCTGCTGAACCGATTACAGATACGATAAGAAATCTTAACGCAAACTGGCTTTGCAGCTCAGGGGTTTTAAATCCAACTGCTTTGTAAATGCCTATGTCGGTGCGTTCTTGAGTGAATGCTTTTGAGCAGACCATATGTACCACTATCAAAGAAAATAAGACCGAGAAAACATAAATTATTATTCGCACTGCTTCTACTGCGGCTTTGATATTAGCGTCTAAAAATCCGTCGGCTACCTCTGCTTTAATAAGATTGCCGAACTTTTCATTGAGTGCATCGACAATTTTTTTGTTAAGAATTTCATCGTTCCCGCTTTCCAATGAATAGCTGCCCCGAAGCCAATCATCATATCCTATTCTTTCAGCGGCGGCATATGACATCGGGAAACTCCTGCCCGCGTCGCTCACACTCATAATAACGCCTGTTATAATATATTTTTCTTTTTTGCCTTGCCTGCCGACAGTTACCTCATCGCCGATTTTTAAATTAAATTCGTCTAATAAAATCGGTGATATTCCTATTTCATTATCGTAAATCGGCGCACGTCCTTTGAGCGCAGGCAAAACCGACGGATCTTTATAAACCATGCAAAGCATTTCTTCCCCGAACACTGAAAAATACGTCGCGTTAAAATAGTATACTTTTCTAATTTCAGAAAATCGTTCTATTTCTTTTTCTATATTTTCAACATCATGATCCGAAAGTTTCTTTTTAGGCTCGACATCAATTTCCGAAACGACCGCTCCCATACCCATAGATTCCAAAGCTGATTTTGAATTTAGCGCATTTGCGAGTATTGTTACCGTTGTCATAAAAAATACAAGTATTGTCACAATGACAAACGTACCCACATATCTGTGTGCCGCCGAAGTAAACTGCCTGAACGCAAGGCTCACGGAAAGAAATCTGCCGCTTATGGGAGCGTTTATTCTGCTGTCAAAATAAATTTCATTCTTTGCTCCTGAAATCGCTCTTACGGGAGAAATTTTATTTATTTTTATTGTAACGAAAAATACAGAAATTACAGACAATGCAAACAAAGCTGTCAGTATTAAAGCGATACTGCCTGCAGGAACGCTCACAATTACGGGAACTGCAATAATTGTTACAAATATGTTTGATACTGTACCGATAAGCGGAATACTCAAAGCTGTCCCGATGGCCGCACCGATCAGTTCCGCCGAAAGATACTGTCCCAAAAACAAAAGCCGTATTTTATTTTTATTAAATCCCTGCGCTTTAAGTATGCCGAATGTTACATAATTCGTTTCAATTTCCGCCGAAATATTGTGTACCGTAACTATTATAACTATGATTAGCAGGGACATTACAAACACCAGTAAAATCGAAGCTATTACTTCGGGGAAAAGTAGTGTAAGATTTATCTGCGTATCCTTTGTTGTAGTGTTAACCGCCCTATCGGTAATTCCATCAAGATTAAGCTGTCGGCGGAGTTCACCGTTTGTAAGAGCACAGCTGTCGGATTTGTAAATTTGAACGTATTTTCCCAATCCATAGCCCTGTTCCGCTTTTCCTTTTGAAACAGCCAAAGCAATTTCCGAAAAATCCTCGTCGCTTATGCAAAAGGTATTATATGATATCAGTGAACAGCCGAGCATAGGGTCGAGAAGTATTCCTTTAACGGTAAATTCATACTCCCCCGCTATTGTTTCAACGGTAACTTTCTCTCCGACGTTTCCGTAAACATTTGTAAGAAATCCCTGTGATACGTATATTTCTCCTTTTTGCAGTTTCGGAGTATTTTCCGTAATTCCGTTAAGATTTTCATTTAAAAGCTTGGTATTTCCGTCAGACCTTAATATCAGCGTTAAAGAAATGATGGATTCATCAGCGTCCATACTCGTTCCCATACTCGCTTTTTCCGTGAGTATGGCGTCGGCGGTATTTACCCGTTCAACTTTGTCGTCCTTTTTAATGCTTTCAATCATATGATCCGAAAAATTATATTCCGTGTATATCGCGCATATATCGGGAGTATCACATATTTCGTGAGCATAGTTTACACCTTTGAATGTGCTTTCTTTAATGCTTAAAATAATCGTGACGCTCATAGCAATTATCAGCGTAAGTAAAATAACGCTTACAAACGAGCCTTTTTTGCGGCGGATATTCGCCTTTAATAAAGTTAAAATTTCCATACCGCACCTCACCATTCAAGAGATGTAAGCCAAGCGTTTACCTGTGTCTCGCGTGACTTTTCATCATCAGCATTGTATTCGGGCAAGGCAAGTTCACCGATAATTTTTCCGTCCTCTATGTACAAAATCCTGTTGGCTCTTAAAGAGGCTCTCATA
This sequence comes from Roseburia sp., assembly GCA_023664685.1. Taxonomy (GTDB): domain Bacteria; phylum Bacillota; class Clostridia; order Lachnospirales; family Lachnospiraceae; genus Eubacterium_F. The sequence continues at coordinate 277,364 of JAMPFC010000001.1, forward strand.
TCGTGAGTTACCATTAAAACGCTTTGTCCGTCTTTGTTAAGCTCCGTAAGCAGGTCTAAAACGTCGGCGGTATTTTTGCGGTTAAGCGCGCCGGTTGGCTCATCCGCAAACAACACTTTCGGAGAATTTATAACAGCCCTCGCAACAGCGCAGCGCTGCTGTTCACCGCCCGATACCTGCGTCGGGAGGTGTGAGCTTATGTGAGAAACTGACATCTGTTCAAGCAGCTTCTCGGTACGTTTTCTTACTTCTGCGGCAGGCTTGCTCTTATTAAGATATCCCGGCACCGCAACATTTTCAAACAGCGTCAAATTGCTGACAAGGTGCATCTGCTGAAAGATAAATCCGAAATCCGTATAGCGCAGCTTTGCAAGGTCTTTTTCTTTCATTTTTACAATATCATTGTCGTTGTAAATCACCTCTCCCGCGGTAGCTCTGTCCATACCGCTGAGAGCGTAGAGCAGGGTAGACTTGCCCGAACCGCTTGCGCCCATTATAACGGTAAAATCGCCCTCATACAACTCAAGGTCAATGTGGGACAGAATGTGTACTTGTCCTCCGTTATGCGCAAAGCTTTTGCATAGTTTTCTTGCCGATAAAACAGTATTTTTCATTTAAAAACTTTCCTTTCTTTATGATAATTCTATTTTACCGCCAAAGATATTAAGAAGTCCTTAAGAAAAAAATTTATGCTATTTTATTGCAGGAATTGTCGGCAGGATTATTTTAACTTCAAATCCATCGGCATTATTTTGAAGAACGACCGTCCCGCCCATTTTTTCAGCAATATATTTTACAATATAAAGTCCAAGTCCCGAACCCTGTTCGTTTCCGCAGTTGTCTCCCCGATAAAATTTATCGAAAATAAACGGCATATTTTCATCGGGAATACCCTCGCCATGATCCAGAAAATGCAGGACAATATTTTCATTTTCCATTGTAAAGAACACTTCAATATTTGTCTTTGCGTATTTTCTCGCATTGTTAATAATGTTTTCGCAAAGCTGTGTGAACCTATTTTTATCGGCATTGACAAACGCTGTAAAATCGGGCTTTCTAAAAATCACATCTTCACGTTCCGCCGAAATTTCATTTACCGCTTTCTCGGTAAAGGCGCATATCTCTATCATTTCAGGAGTAATCTTAAGCTTGCCAAGATCGGAAATTGAGTGTAAAAATAAATCATCCGTAAGATGCGATACCTCGTCGCACTTTTTTGTTATAACGCTTAAATACTTTTCACGCTTTTCATAAGTGTCGTCCAGATTTGCGGAAAGTCCCTCTGCATACGCTCTTATTGACGCTATCGGTGTTTTTATATCATGCGAAAGTGTAGCAATAACCGTCTTATTATTTTCTATTGCCTCTTTTTCATTTGCTCTCGATCTTGTTATCTCATTTCTCATACTGTCAAACGCCCATGTAAATTCACCGAAATAATTTGAGCGTTCATAATTTAATGGTACATCAAAATCTCCCCTAGAAATTTTTGCGGCAAAATCTTTCATTTTCTCAAAAGGACGCAGTATTGAAAAATAAATATATCCAAACATCGCGGCAAAAATGAAAATACTTGCTCCGCATAATACCGCTATGGCGTTTGCTCCGTCCTGTGTATCTTCTTTGCTGCGTATATTTTCCTGCAAGACATTGATTTTTTCATTTGCCGATTGATAATCTTCACTTACATTAAGCCTGCTTATTTCGTTTAACCCAACGATGTATTCCGATCTCTCGTCATCTGTATTTACATCTTTTGATGATAAATAAAATCCGCCCGAAAGAAAAATTACAGCCATAAAAAATAAAGCAGAAACAAAAACAAGTTTATTTTTCATTCTTCCACCTCCAGCATATAGCCTACCTTGAAAACGGTTTTAATGTACTTTGGTTTTGCAGGGTTATTCTCCAACTTTTCCCGCAGCCAGCGAATGTGTACAGTTAAGGTTGACGGCTCAACAAGTGAAAATGCTCCCCAGACTTCGCTCAAAAGCTTGTCCTTGGAGATTGCCTTATTTTTATTTTCGCATAAATATGCAAGCAAATCAAATTCCCGCAGAGATAAGTTTGTGTCAAGTAATCGTTGGCAACTTACCATTCTTTTTCTCTTTATGAT
>JAMPFC010000020.1 GCA_023664685.1 Roseburia sp.
CATAGGCATCACCCCCATTCTTTTGGAATGAGGTCAACGCACCCTGTAACACGACTGTCCCATGCGATAATTGTAACACGTTCTTTTGGCTCTGACAACTTATTTTTTAGATCAGAGGAATACATGCAAATGTCAAGTTTTGATGATTGGGGATTCAAGGGAGTTAGCAGTTGCAAAAAATACATCATGGAACAAAATAAACAGTTGACAATAAACTAAATTGTTAATATAATGTAACTAAAAAAGGATGTTAGAGGTAAAAGAACATGCACGCAGGTGAAACGACGGTATTTTAGTTTGCTATTGACAATGTCATCACTTACAGGGGAATTACTAAAAGGATCTTCTTCTGCAAAAAGGATTATCTTTTTCGCAGAAGAAGATCCTTTTGTTATTTTCTCTTAAGGATTATCTACATATCTTACGGATTAATCCGCTTTTGCATTATACTTTGCCCCCCGTCCATCGGCAGATGTTGCTATAAAAGATGAATGAGTGCTAGACTTTGTTTGTGTAGTGTGATATACTTTACTTATAAAATTATTTTTTGCTCTGGACTTTAGTTACGAATTTATAGAAAGATCAATACTCAGACAGGCGCAACTTTTTTAAAACCATTGCCTGCATTGTTAAAGGAGATTAGTATAATGAAGCTTATTTACCCAGCAATTTTTACACCTTGCGAAGAAAAATCAGGATATACCGTGGAAGTACCTGATCTTCCCGGCTGTGTGTCAGAGGGTGATACTCTTATCGAAGCGATTGAAATGGGAACAGATGCGGCGAGTGGGTGGATACTCGGTGAACTAGAGGACGGTCATGATATCCCCAAACCGTCAAAGCATACTGATATTCCCATTGATGGCAACAACTTCATTAACCTTCTGGTTCTTGATATGGATTCCTATTCCGAAAAATATGGTTCCAGAAGCCAAGCCAATATGCTATAAATTCTGTTTTTTTACAATTTGCAATTCGTATCCTAACGCATTTACCATGCTATAAAATAATTTTAAAGATGGGCTATGCTCATTTTTTTCTAATCTTGAAATCGCCTGTTGTTTACTACCTATCATTCTTGCAAGTTCAGATTGAGATATATTCTCGTTCTTGCGGATTTCAACAAGACGATTGATCAATTCCGTATCACTATCTGATACATAAAATGTAGGCGCCGCCATTTCTTTTTTCTTAGTAAGTGGAATAGAACCTTTTTCAATTTCAACAGCCTCTAATAACCCCTGCATGGTATCATCAAAAAAATTGCCCATTGTCTATCCCTCCTTTAAGATTTTTACAACTGCTTTAAATGATTTTTTCTCATCCTCTGTTAAATCATCTTTCTCATTCTTAGAATAAACATTCACGAAATAAATGGTTTCTCTTACTTCGATATCTACATAAATCACCCGACTTCCACCACTTTTTCCTCTATTTTCCATTGGAATACGGATTTTTCTAAGTCCACCAGTTCCTTGAATAACATCACCAGCCTTAGAATCATTCAATAATATATTCTGTAATTTCCTTGACATTTCATCATTTAGTCCTAATTCTTTCCTCTCCTGTTTGTAATTATACAATACAACAAATCTGTTGTACTATCAAGAGCAATCTGGCAAATTTGCATTTCGATTTTCCTAACTGCTATGTTCAATCTGCCTCATTTCCTGTTCGGCTTTTTCATAATTGGCGTGCGTATACACATTTAACGTAACACTTACGTCAGAATGCCCCATCAGATATTGCAGGCTTTTAATATCCATTCCCGCATTTGCCATATTAGTGCAAAACGTATGCCGCAGCACATGGGGCGTAACCGGCGGGAGCGGCATTTCATGCGTAGCATTATATTTATTCCACGCCCTTTTCATCACATGCTCGATATGCGCCGCCACTTTTGGATTTCCCTCCCTATCCAACAAAATAAAACCGCTGCGGCCGCTCACTACTTTTTCATTTTCAACCGCACTTCTATTGGCAACAATATTTTTCAAACTCCGGTACACATTTTCTGTCATAGGAATATAACGAACTCCCGATTTTGTCTTTGCTTCTTCTATATAATAATCCCCATCTCTCGTCCTGACCAACTGATGATCCACACGAATCCTCTGCTTTTCAAAATCAATATCGCGCATTGTCAGACCCGTGAACTCGCTGATCCTCATACCAGTACCGAGCAAAACAAGAAATTCATCCAGATATCGGCAATAATGTCCATCCTCTTCGATAAAAGTCAAAAATTTTTTCTGCTCCTCTTCCGTCATAGCCACCCGCCTTTTGGAATTGTTCGGTATCATATCCAATCTGAAATCAAACGGATTCCTCCGAACAATCTCCTCATTGTATGCCATCTGAAAAGCCGGCTTTACCACACCCCGGACATTCGCAATCGTGCTGTATCCCCGGCCATCCTCTGCCAATTTCATAAACCATTGTTTGGCATCAAAAACCTTTACATCTCGAATCCTCCGATACCCAAAATCCTCCTTCCGGATCAGATTCAGCACAAACTGATAGCCAACCCATGTATTATACCGCACCCCTTTTTTCAAACAAATATACCGCTCGACCAGTTCAACCACAGTAATATTTCCCCCTGCATAGTCCGCCCCGCTGTTCAAAAACTTTTGAATCTCGCTCTCTTTCTCCCTTAATTTCCTCAAATCCGAAGAATAAACCGTCCGCCGCTTGCCGCCCAGATCCATATACCGGTACTGATAAAGCAAATCTTTCCTCTGGCTCTCCCCCTTCCTCAAAACTCTTCCCCTATGATCCTTTCTTTTCTCAGACATTGCGATTCCTTTCCGACAGAAAAGAGCCCTGAAATGACTTTCGTCAGATCAGGGTTCGATCGGTCTTTTTGCTTTTTAGTTGTTCTTGGCTAAGTTCTTTTGATGCAACTATGTCTTTATTATATAGAATAGATTTTACGCTGTCAAATAATTTTCCTTATAAATAAAGTTACACACAAGTGCCTAAAAACTAATTACTTATTGCTTTCTTCTGTTGGAAAAATAAAATAATTAATACCTCCTTCATCGTTAAGCATTTCAATTTTTTTCACCACCCTCATATCCTGTGGATTCTCAGAATCATATTCATCTCCACTTTTATCACTTACCACAACCTTATAAAAAGCCTCCAATCCTTTAAAACTCTCCAAAAAATTTGTAATTTTTCTTGGAAGCATATCTATAATTTTCTTAACACCATCATTAGATATTGCAGGACACTGGTCACTCTCCCCCTTTGCTTTATAGTCCAAACAGAACGGACTTTGTTTAGCAACTTTCATAGAATTTAAAAACATATATATACCATTATGGATACGTTGAATATCCTTTTCTGTTAAAAACGGAAAAAAATAACGATAAAATACTGTTTCTAAATATGAATATACGGAATATAAAACTAAAGAAATATATCTGTCTAAGTTACCTTTTTCTTTATCAGTATCGTTTAATATGCTTTTTATCTCCACTCTCAATTTATTCATTAATGACTGGAATATCTTTTTTCGTACATTACTTTGAAGTTCACAAAGCAATGTATTATTATCATTGTCATTACTAGTATTTGAATCAACTTCATTTTTTATCAAGAACTTACGAAGTTTTTGGTCTTCATCCACAAAAAGAGAAGCTAATCCAAATGTCGCTGGTCCCGAACTTCCAACAATAGATACTCTAAAATGTTGATTGTTTTCCCCCTTTTGCCCATCTTCTTTCCATAAAATAAGTTGTGCAATCTGTACATGATCAGAACAATCTTTCAACGGACAATCTGTCCTCTCCATAATAGACTCTTCGTGAAGATCATATATGATTTCCTCACTAATTTTTCTTTTAGTAACAACTTTATTACATGTTTTACAAAAAGAGCGTGTTAAGTACGAATAAACGCCTTTTTCACTAACTAAATCTGCTTCATTCTTACAAACAAACCCTCTAACCTGAACATTATTATAATGACCACATTTATCACAATCAATATACTCATTCTTATACTCATGAATTTTATTGATGTGGCTATCATTACCCATTTTAGCAACACTGCTCTCTTTGCATCTGTCAAAAATGTATTCAGTCACTTTTTTTGTCAAAGGCTTTACTGGTTGCCCCACACAAATGAAATTAACATCTTCTGCTACCCTATCCTCAACCCCATCTGGCAAGCTAATAAGTACATACTCCCCAATAACAGATCGTTTCGATAAATAATACGATAATGCCGATACTGCATCTAAATCCCAATTTGTAATGCGTGACATCGCCCCCATCTCTGCATCATTATTATCACTATGTTGTGGCAAATAGATTCTAAGACGATTATAGCGGAGCATCGTATTCCAAAATTTCCTTCGGTAATAAGATTCCAATGCCAACCAGTCTTTTATCTGGTTCTCTTTACCATCTTCTTTTAATTTTCTCTCTGAAGTGCTTTCACCATTCTCCCCCGATTCATGAAGTTCTAAATATTCCCATTTTTTAAACCCATGCCAATCCGTATCAAAGGGAATAATTTTAGAATGCTTTTCAATGCCAAATTGCGCTAATGCCAACTGATGATAAAACCCTTCGGTATCATGCGAATAATAATATGCCGTCCATAAACCTGCAACATCAAAGACATTTCTACTATTCCCCTGTATATCCCCCTCCACAATTTTTCTTTCTTTTTCTGTAAGCTCGTTTTTAACCGTTATCGCATAAACTTCCGCACCATGTGCTGCTCCAAGCCAAAACAATGACTGCGGACTATTATTTGTGATATCTACCACAATCTCATTTGTATAGCAAAGAGTTCTAAGCATTACATGGTACAAGCAAAAGGCCTCTTCCTCGCTATCCTTTTTAAGAACATCGGGAGTTATTTGATTTTTTACCCTTTCCACATAAACTGGATTGTCAGGATATAAAATCATACCCCTATTTCCAATATACTCTTTTACAAAGTATTCTATTTCTTGTTTATGTGTTTTTCCAAAGTTCTCGATTTCACTTAATTCCGAAAAAAGTTTCGCTATGTCTTCTGTTCGAATTTTTTCTTTTGCCGCCAAATATGTCGCCTGATTTACTCCAATATGTATGATTTCGCCTGCATTATAAAGAACATGTCGTTCCTTTTGGGCATCTTTATCACTGTCTGGTATTACATTTCCCTGTACTAATACACCTACACGTTCACCACAAAAACATTGTTCTTTCTTCATTCGTTCTGTAATACTACGATAAAAATTCACAATACATCTTCCTGCCTGATCTTTATTCAGAAAACCCTCTATCGTATAAACAACTAAAGTATTATCATCTTTTGTAGCATTATTATATTCCTTCATCAATCTTCCGTAAATAATTTCTCCAATGTTACTTTCGTTACTTCCTAATCTTTCATCATATGGGAAACGTCCATACTGTTTATCTGAAAAACCATACAAACGATTTGCTGCTTTCTCAAACTCCAAATATGACGTATTTGAAGAATTATCATTTTTTTCATTTTGCTTAAAACGAATCCCATAATATTCAAATAATTTTTTTCGCCACGGATAACATCCTATATGTTTCTCTAGTTCCTCTAACTGATCTAGGTTCTTAATATCCATTTCTTTTATTTCTTTAGGATACTCTGATTTATAAAAACTTTCACTAAAACAAATAGGCAATATCAACTTCTCTAAAGCAACAGCCATCCCAAACTCATAAAACACATTTGGATTCTGGGTAGATACATCTACAATTACAAGATCTGCTATCTGCATTTGTTGACAAATACGACTACAAATAACATAATTGGATGACGGATTTGAATCTGCACGAACCACCTTAATTTTATCAACTTTTTCCATACCTTCTGGTATATCATTCTTTTCGATATTACAGTATAATCTTTTCTTTTCGCTATCCACATACAGATATTTGTTTAAAGATTCAATAAATTTTTCAATACGCCACTTATACACAACATCTGACATATCAGAAAAATTCATAATAACAAATGCTGAAATTACAATCTCCCCATCTCCCTTTTCATACAATTTTTTTCTTTCACGCTGAATGTTTGTCTTTTGAGAACAATATTCTCCGCTCATAAAACACCGACGAGTATGATTACTACTCTCCGTAGAAATATAACATCTCTGGCATGCTTCCTTTCCCTCTGTATTCCCACTATTAGTACATTCTTTATTGCATATATCAATTGCTTGCTGTGTATTATTTTCAGACATTATATAATCCTTTCCTCTGTTTATTATTTTTCAGTAATTTCTACAAGTATCAGTCAAAAATAGAAACCTCCCCTTTTTGTTCCTGAGAAATCACAATATTTACTTTACCACGCACTATATCCAGATTTAATTCCAAAAGAGCTTTTAAAAGCCTGAGAGAATCACTTGGACTTAACCCTGCCCCAGACATTCCTGTCCCTATTAAGGGCAAATATAAATCATATCCTTGTCCTTTTTCATAATAATATTTTAACATAGACTCTGCACATTGGATGACTTCCTCTCTTGAACTGTGAGCATTATTATTTTGGTCAAATCTTGATAGTGCCATCAAAAAAAATATAACATCACCACTTTCTATTGGCACAACTGTCCCAAGCTCATAATTTTCTAATTTTCTTCGCACATCCTCACACTTTAATTTCTTCACTGGCGTTTCATTTTGAAGAGTCTGTTCAATTTTTTTATCAAGTTCATCGATCCCCATTTCCTTTTCACAATATTTCAGAATCCATTTTCCATGAATTGTTTCTGTAGAAATTAATGGTCTTTGATTATTTGGTATGGTTTCATCTACGATTGTATCAAAACCCGTATTAACCGGAATAACCACTATCCGTTTGCCCTTACATTTTCTCGGAAAACCTAGTTTCAAAATATCGCCATATCGGACACAAATTTCCTTTCTTCCTACTTTATACACAATAGATTCTCTTTTTAAAAAACAAATCCATAAAGCAGCAAACACTACACTACATAAGATAATACAAATAAAAAACAAAATTTTATCTGTTGCTCCTCGACACCCAATTTCTTCCCATGCTACAAAAGAAAGAACAACAGAAAGTATTGAAAAAACCATACCCATTATTTTTATCCAAACTTCTACTATTCTCTTTATATTATATTTTATGATTTCTATAATTTTCATATTTACCCTCTTTTAGATGATAAACATCCTATTTCTCTCCCTCACTCCTCCAACACCCCTCTCAAGCTCCTCACTACCGACAAAATAACCTTCATCTCGTAATCCGAACACTCCCCCAACTCCTTCATGAGCATATTCCGCACCTGAAGGTTCTCGGCCATCTCCGGATAAAACACCTGATAAAGCGGCAGATCCAGTTCCCTCACTAAGAGACAAAGGATTTCAAATTTCGGATTACCAGTATTCTTTTCAATATCAATGATCGTTCGCTTACATACGCCAATCCGCTCTGCTAAAGCCTCTTGCGATAGGTGTTTCCTTTTTCTTGTCTTGCGGACGATATCACCTAAAGCCTTTCTCGTCTGGTTCATTACAGTTCACCTCGTAATTATTATATACTACACTTTTTGTCTGCACAATCCGCTATAGTTCATCTTAATATGCGTTATTGTTCCCTTTTTCGACAAACTTCGACGTATTTTTCCCTTATGAGTATAAACTCCTATAGCTTTTATCCGTGATACTCTTTTTGTTCAATCCGCCAAGTCCCATCTGCCTTTGCCCCACCACATGCAAAAAAATAAGCACATACACTTATCTTTTTACAAGTATACATGCTTATGAAAATATTTTATGGTTCAGCAGCACTCCGCCATCCGCCAACTAAAAGATGATTGAAATACACACATAATTCGCTTATAATAATAGCATATCCGGCGGCCAACCACGAGTTACCAAGCGAGAAAGGGTTAAATCAATATGCATATAACAGACCGAGCATTCGACTTACAAACAAATTCCATTTCCACCCTGCACACATGGCAGGGAACAAAGGCAGATACTTTCTGCTTTTTTGACATTGAGACGACCGGTCTATCCGCAAAAGTCTCCTCTCTCTATCTGATCGGTGTCCTGTGGTATGACCAAACGGACAAAAAAATCCACACAAAACAATGGTTTGCCGACGATTACATCAGCGAAAAAGAAATCCTGTGCGCCTTCACCGAATTTATCTCCGGTTTTACAACTGTCGTCCACTACAACGGTTCCGGCTTTGATATTCCCTACATTGAAAAGAAGTGCAGGGAACTGGAACTCCCCACTCCATTTCATGACATAAAAAGTCTCGATCTTTACCGGGAAATCCGCCCCCTGAAACCGCTTTTTAAAACTCCTGACCTAAAACTTTTTACAGTTGAAAAACTGGCCGGCTTTATGCGCAAAGATATCCTTTCGGGGAAAGAATGTATTGAGGTCTATTCCCGCTTCATGCAAAAGAAATATTTCCGGGATTCCTCGATGGAAACGGAAAAGCAAAAACTCCTTCTTCATAACATAGAGGATATCATTGGCACATTTTATTGTGCTGAGATGTTATCCTACAGATGTAGTATGTCGTACAAAAAACAGACTGTTAATCCATCTCTTTTGCAGATTGATTTCCTGTCCAAAGCCGCCTTTCCGTCCCCGGTCAAATGGAAATCCGCCCCCTATGCCCTTGCCTTTCATGATCATACCGTGACACTGGAGATTTCCCTCTATTCTGGTGAACTGCGCCACTTTTTCAAGGACTATAAAAATTATTTTTATCTTCCGGCTGAGGACACCGCGATCCACAAAAGCGTGGGGACTTATGTGGAAAAAGAATTTCGCCGGCAGGCAAAAGCTTCCGAATGCTATGTAAAAAAAGAGGGGCTTTTCCTTCCCCTTCCATCGGGCATAGAGCCACAGGATCTTCCGCTCTTTCGCCCAGACTACCGTTCCCGACAAAATTATCTCCTCTGGGATGAAAAGGTGCAACAGGACCTCTCCCTTTGGGAAGAAATCCTGCACCAGATCATAAATACACTTTCCCGGAGCAAATAATTTTTAACCGCGTTTGTTTTTCGCTTTTAAAACGATCGAGTTCGACTCCTTCTTATCCAAACACCTTTTTCTTCCATCACATCTGCCGGATATACTCCTTATATCCTAACTGATCCAGTTTCTCCGCTTTGGCAGCCACGCCATCCTTCATCTCCACTTTATATTCCTTGAGCTTCTTCCGCAGCTCCTGATCATAGACCGACAGGATCTTGGCAGCAAGGATTCCCGCATTGGCGGCTCCGTCGATCGCTACCGTAGCAACCGGAATCCCCGATGGCATCTGAACGATCGAGTACAGGCTGTCCACGCCGCCGACTGACTTCGTATGGATCGGAATGCCGATGACCGGCAGATCAAATAACGCTGCGCACATTCCCGGGAGATGGGCTGCTCCGCCTGCTCCGGCGATGATCACCTCGATCCCTCTCTCCTCGGCCTTTGTCGCATATTCTACAAATACATCCGGCATGCGGTGCGCCGATATGATCGTCATCTCATAATCAATCCCGAATTTCTCCAACATCTGCGCTGCCTTCTGCATAACTGGCAGATCCGAATCACTGCCCATCAAAATACCTACCTTACACATAATACTCATCCTCTCTTTCCTATTCCATCTCATTTAGTATTTCCGTGCCTGCAAGCACAAATTTTCCTTCACGGATAATCACAATCTCCTGTCCATCCCTCGTATTCACCACGATATCTCCCAGTTCATCATAAGGAATGGTAATGTCCGTATGGCAGTTAAAATATGCCTTCTCAATCTCCGTCTTCCGGAGGATCGAGCATTCATTGTCCTTTGCAACGATTTCCTTTCCATCCGGATTATAGAGGCGGATCTCCTCACTCATCGAATAACACGTATCGCCAACTGCAAAATGAGGCCCTGTCTTTTCTGCGATCAGGATCGGAAGTTTCGCTTCAATCCCGTATTTGCGCCCCATCCGGTATGCCATCGTATTCGTCCCGATCGCAAACTCACCCATCGGAAGTGTCTCCCGGTTGTGAAGCACATTTTCCCGGATATATTTTTTATTTTCCTTCTCATCCCCATAATTGCTGCAGTTGTAATCCGCAATCATTCCATCCGCAAACGTCATACGAAGCTCCTCATAACGCAGTCCATTCAAATAAACCTCGCCGACGTGAAGAACGCCATTCGTCCCCTTCAACACAGGCGATGTAAACACCTCACCAACCGGAATGTTCACATCTGCCAGACAGTTCTCAAAATTTGTCTCTTTCGCCGGATCGGAAAGGGTATGAAGCTTTACTGTGAGGTCAGTCTGATTTGTTCCCCGCCCCGTTATATGAACGGTATCCCCCTGATCCAGTGCATCAATGATCGACTGGTGGATCTTTTTATACTGTTCAACATCAAGCGTATTGATCTTCACCGTCTCATCAAATATCTTCTCAAAATCCGCCCCGATCTCCGGCACAGGAAAGGCAATGATCGTAAAACTGCGCTCTTCTTCCGGGATATAACGGTCTTGTATGAGCATATGATCCCTCTGGTAATCCACCGATAACTTCTGCTGCTCCGGCGTATACGACGGACTCTCTTTCCGGTTCTCCGGGACAAACAGTTTTTCCCCGAAAACCTCCATCACCGCAGGCCCCGCCACCCCACGGGCAGCCTCTTTGTATTTTTCAAAACTCTTTTCCACATGAGCCAGTTTTTCCTTTACGACCGCATGATTCAGATACAGTGCATCATCAAAGCGATGATCATAAATATACTGTCGGTTCGCCGGAGACGTGCAGACGCCGGCAGATTTCGTATTGGAGTTCATGTAAATGACCGGGGCAAGTCCCATTTCCCGAAACTGCCTGACCGCCTCTCTGACAACCGCCTCAAATCCGATGTGATACCGGATATTCACCGTCTGTTTTTTCGACAGATCGATACCTGCCGCCACAAATCCCTGACGGTACCCTTCGGTATATGTTCTGGCGATGAGTTCGAGCTTTTCTTTCGGCAGCGAGCGGATATATGCGGCTGTCCGAAGCTCATTTTCAGTAATATTTTCGCCATAATAATACAGGTATCTCTCGTCCATAAAATCGCTGTCCATGACGATTTTTACGAGACGGTCAAGAGACGGATCGACAATCCGCCGAATACTTTTCTCCGTATAATACTCGTCATAATCATGCACATAATAATATAATGTCTCTTTCAGCCACCGCGCCTTGTCCTCCTCCGTCCCGAGGATCGTATACACCTGTAAAAAAAGCTCCATAAGATACAAAAGAGATTCCCTGTCTCCCTCATAGGCATGCTGGATTCCGCCACGGAAGCGGCTGTGAAAATAAGCGAGAACCTCTCCCTCTTCTTTCCCAAACTCCTGAACGCAAAAACGTGGATTGGCAAAAGAGGTTTCGTAGTGGACATCCCGGATATCATCATATAAAATATCGATCCACGCTTTCAACTCCTCCGTGGACACATGCTCCAGTCCCTCTCCGGTGACAGCCTCAAGTACCCGGTCAAGCCGGGTGAAAAGCTCTGCGGTTTTCAGGCAGTAAATGCTGTATTCCCCCGGAATATCATTTTCGGAAAGGATCTCTTTGATCCGCCCGGCTGCAAGTTCATATCGTTCCTTTATCATATACACTCTCCAATTTTTTCCATAAATATCAAAAAAATGAGTAGCACGGTAAGCCGAGTTCTGTCATTGGATGATCATCTATCTGGGCCTGCTGTTACCAACAGGCTCTAGCGACCTACCCGAAAGCACGACGGGCCGCCGTATCGCTCTCTGTTCGGTCTTGCTTCGGATGGGGTTTACATATGCCCTTTCTGTTACCAGAAAGGCGGTGGGCTCTTACCCCGCCATTCCACCCTTACCGGTCTGTCGCATAGCTGCCGCCATACAGCAGACCGGCGGTATATTTCTGTTGCACTAGCCCGGGAGTCACCTCCGCCGGACGTTATCCGGCATCCTGCCCTGCGAAGCTCGGACTTTCCTCACCTGAGGCCTTTCGGCACGGACAGGTGCGATCATCTGTGCTACTCAATCATATACTATACAATACTCCGGAAAATTAATCAAGCAAAATGCCTCCGCCGATAAATTCCCTCAAAATCGAATTTAACGGAACCTCCTCCGGATTGATGCCGAGGAAATAATCCAGAAACTTCAAAAGCCTCTGCGCCTCCGCATACTCCTCGCTGCCTCTTGGCACCCGGAACAAAAGCGGTTCTGCATACTGTTTTAATGCTGCGAGTTCATAGACAAGCGAGGAATTAAACATTGCATCCGCCTTTTCCTGAAATGGGAAAATATTTTCGTTTTCCCCGGCTCTTACGGATTCCCACATGGAAATCGTCTTCTGTGCGCTGTGTCCTCTCGTCCTCGCATCCCGTATGATCCGGCGCAAAAGCCTGCCATCCGTCGTTGGGATCTGGTTATGTTCGTCGATATTCAATGAGGTAAGCGCGCTGATATAAATTTTAAATTTATGTTCCGGCGCAATGCCCTCTGTCAGCAGATCATTCAGCCCGTGTATCCCCTCGATGACAAGCAGCTCTCCCTCGCCCAATTTCATAAGCGGCTTATTATATTCACGCATACCCGTGATAAAATTATAGGTCGGAAGCTGAACTTCTTTTCCCGCAAGGAGCTGTTCAAGATCCTGATTGAACTGCTTTGTATCGATCGCACCGATACATTCATAATTGTATTTTCCGTCTTTATCTTTCGGCGTATCGACACGGTTCACAAAGTAATCATCCATAGCGACCGGGTGTGGTTTGAGTCCCAGCGTCTTTAACTGTGCAGACAGGCGGTATGAGAAGGTCGTCTTTCCCGACGAAGAAGGCCCGGCGATCGTCACAAGTTTTGTCTGCCCGGACGCTGCGATCTGCTCGGCAATGTCACCGATCCTTTTCTCATGCAGTGCCTCCTGCACAAGAATCATCTCACGCATCCCCCCATCTACGATAATGTCATTGAGCTGTCCCACATTTTCTGCGCCAAGCCTTATCCCCCACTCCGCTGTCTGTTTCAACGTCCGATGCAGTTTCATGCTCGGCCGAAATTCCGGCAGCTCATCCGGCTTCGATGCCGTCGGCACGATAAATACAAATCCTCCGTCAAATGTCTCAAGACGGAAACGCTTAAGTACGCCTGTACTATATGGCATCGGCCCATAAAAATAATCCATAACCTTTCCAAGCTTATAAACATTTACCCGGGAACTTCTTCGGTATTTGATAAGACCGCTCTTATCATACATCTTCCGTTCCTCAAAGAGCCGGATGGCTTTATCCGTACTGATCGATTTTTTCTCGAAAACCACGTCCTCACTTACATATTTGTGCATCCTCTCCTCGACCCGTTTTAAAAGCTCCTCCTCAACCGGTTCCCCATCATTTAACATACAATAAAAACCGGTATCAAGACTGTTTTCCACTGTGACCTTCTCAAATTTATCTTTGGGGACTTCTTTGTAAAATGCCTTGAGCATGATCATCTTAATCCCTCTCAGATAGGCATTTCTTCCCTCCTCATCCTCATAAGTGCAAAACCGTACGTCACACTCTTCTGTTATGGCAGTCGACAGCCCTCGCACGATCCCATCCACTCTGGCTACGAGGATTTCCTTTTTCCCGGAATCCCCTCCCGCCTGTTTCAAGAGATCATACAATGTAGTCCCTTTCTCACACAGAATGCTCTTACCATCTGCTGTTACCCTGATCTTCTCCATAAATCCGTTCATCCTTTCCCGTTTTTAAAAAGCGCAAGACATTGTTCAATATCTTCTAACATATTCTGAATTTCTGTCCGTCTTTCTTTATCTTTTGACGACAGCTCAAGTTTTCTCAGAATCGACCGGCAGGTATCCCTCTCTTTTAGAAGGTACTGCTGTAAAACCGGATCGTTTTTTTGTACTAAATATGTACCATACCGATACTCCCATTCATAGCGGACTGTCTGTTCAAGCGGACGCCCGGCCCGTTTTGCACAAATTGCAAAATAATACTTTCCATCCTCCACACAGGCTTTCTCCTCTGTGATCTGAAAACCCTGCCGGAAAAGAAAACGTCTTACCTCTCCGATCTCCGACTGGGGCTGCAGCACGAGCGTATCAACCTTTTCAAGCACCCGGCTCCCCTCTTCCAGAATACGGATCATCAGAGGGCCTCCCATACCGGCGATCATCAATGTGTCCACCTCACCGGGAATAAGTTTCTCTGTCCCATCACTCAGGCGGCACTCGATCTGCTTTTCCAGCCCTGCTTCCCGGATATGTTCTTTTGCCCGTTCAAGCGGCCCTTTGTTAATATCCAGTGCGATCACCCTGCCGGATATCCCATGTCTGACAAGCCAGATGGACGCATAACCGTGATCACATCCGATGTCTGCTGTCCTCGTCCCCTCCGGCACAAGGGATACGTTCATTTTCAGGCGTTTTGACAAATTCATCAGTCCAGATAATCCTTCAACTTCCTGCTGCGGCTCGGATGACGCAGCTTCCGGAGTGCCTTGGCTTCGATCTGACGGATCCGCTCCCTCGTCACATCGAACTCTTTTCCGACTTCCTCGAGCGTTCTGGCACGCCCGTCATCTAAGCCAAACCGCAGACGCAGCACTTTCTGTTCCCTCTCTGTCAGTGTATTCAGGACTTCGCAAAGCTGTTCTTTCAGCAGGGTAAATGCTGCTGCCTCTGCCGGCACCGGCACATTATCATCCTGAATAAAGTCACCGAGATGACTGTCCTCTTCTTCGCCGATCGGCGTCTCTAAGGAAACCGGCTCCTGAGAAATTTTCTGTATTTCCCTGACTCTGTCCACAGGAAGCTGCATCTCTTTCGCAATCTCCTCTGGATATGGTTCTCTGCCCAATTCCTGAAGAAGCTGCCGCTGAACGCGGATCAGTTTATTGATCGTCTCCACCATATGCACCGGAATACGGATCGTGCGCGCCTGATCTGCGATCGCTCTCGTGATCGCCTGACGGATCCACCATGTAGCATACGTACTGAACTTATATCCTTTGCGGTAGTCAAATTTTTCTACCGCCTTGATCAGACCAAGATTTCCCTCCTGTATAAGATCGAGAAAAAGCATTCCTCTTCCCACATATCTCTTGGCGATACTCACGACCAGACGAAGGTTTGCCTCAGCGAGCCGCTTTTTGGCATCCCCATCGCCCTCCTCCATCCGTTTTGCGAGGTCAACCTCCTCATCGGCAGATAAAAGCGGAACTTTTCCAATCTCCTTGAGATACATACGCACCGGATCCTCGATACTGACGCCATCCGGTACCGACAGCTCGATATTTTCAAGTTCTTCCTCGGTCGGCTCATCGTCCACGTCCAGAATGATATCATCGTCCGCATCACTGTCAGGAACCATCGCCACAATACCATTCTGCTCCAGATAATCAAGGATTTTCTCAATCTTCTCCCCATCCAGATCAATGTCTTTGAACTGTGCGTTGATATCATTAAATTCAAGGATGCCATTTTTCTTTTTCCCAAGCTCCAAAAGGGCGCTTAACCCCTCTGTAAATAATGCCTGTTCGTCTACCGTATTCTTTTTCTCTTTCATGTTTATTCCCCATTCCTGCGCTGCTTTTACTCATGAAGCAATGTTTGTGCAAGCCATGCTATGGCTTTGCAGCGCGCAGTCACAAACTTGCCGAGTGAAAAATTTATTTTTCACTCTTTCCTCCTTAACTTAAACTTGAGTCACTGTACCGGCAGTGTCAGATGCAGATTTTCCAGTTTCTTTTTTTCCTCGATCAGACGTTGAAGCTGGGTTAGATCTGTAATCTCCCTGCTCTGCTTTTCAATACTTGCCTTCTTTAGTGTTTTTACAACCTCATTCAGAGCCTTTTCTCTCTCCTCCTGTTCGCTGACCTGCTTTACCTGTTTATTAAAAAGTCCTGCCACTACAGACTGTTCCTCCTTACTGTCAAAGCAGCTAATGATCTTTGCCGGGGAAATATTCCCCTCCTCAGCCTGTCCATACAGCATGTGCGCCACCTGCCGGTATGGCTCATCCGGAAAATCCTCCGGCCCGATGTAGTCCCGGACGACGGAATAAAGCGAGCATTCCTCACTGATCCATGTCAGAAGGATTCCTTGGAGCCTGCCAAGACCATCCTCAGTTTTGTCCTTACTCCGTTTCTGCCTCTCCTGCCGGTTCCTCTCATAATCAATTCCAGCCATCGTCGCCGCATGATGACGGACAAGTTTTTTGAAATCCTCGGTGCGGACGCCGTATTCCCTCGAAAATGCCTCAATATAATTATTTCTCTCAATCTCATTTTCAAACGTCAGGCACTTTTTCGCCGCTTCATTCATAAATTTTGTCTTTTCTTCCGGATCATCCATATCATAATCACGCTTTATCATATCAAGCTCATAAAAAAAGCTGTTTTGCGCATGATCGATCCGCTTCTGAAATTCCTCCGCAGACAATCCGCGGATAAACTCATCGGGATCTTTATAGGGCCTCATATCAATGACCCGCACCATAACCCCAGCCTCCTTTAGCATGGGAATCGCCCGAAGTGCCGCCTTTACCCCGGCTCCGTCACTGTCATAGCAGAGGTAGACTGTATCGGCATACCGCTTCAAAAGACTGCTCTGCTGGCTTGTAAAAGCGGTGCCAAGTGAGGCAACAGCATTTGTAAATCCTGCCTGATGAAGCGCAATGACGTCCATATATCCCTCGCAGATTATGATCCCTCTGTCCTGCCTGCCATGAACAAAATTCAGTCCGTACAGATTCCGGCTCTTATCGAAAACAAGCGATTCCGGCGAATTGAGGTATTTTGGCTTTCCATCCCCCATCACCCTTCCGCCAAAAGCAATGACTTTATTACTCCTGTCCATGATCGGAAACATGACCCGGTTCCAGAATTTGTCATACACACCTTTCTTTTCATGAAAGGTAAATAAACCGGTTTGGTTTAATATAGTATCGTCAAAACCTTTCTTTTTCATGTACTGGTACAGATCGTTGCTGTATTTATCCGAATAACCGAGACCAAACCGCCGGATCGTCTCCCCGGACAGTCCTCGTGCGAGAAGATATTCTTTCGCCTCTTTTCCCCTCTCGGATTCTAATTTTGCATAATAATAATTTGCCGCCAGCTTATAGATTTCCAGAATCCGCTCCCTTTCATTGCGCCTCTTCTTGTCCTCTTCGGAATTATTTTTCTCGGGCAGAGCCATCCCGGCACGCCCTGCTAGCTGCTCAAGCGCCTCCAGAAATGTTAGATTTTCATACTCCATCAAAAAAGTAAACACATTTCCGCCTGCCCCGCACCCGAAACAATAATACATCTGCTTACCGCCCGAGACAGAAAAAGAGGGGGTTTTTTCATTATGAAACGGACACAGCCCGACATGGTTGCTGCCGCTTTTTTTTAAGTTTACATAACTCGAGATCACGTCCACGATATCATTTCTCTGGCGAACCTCTTCTACAAACTCTTCGCTGTAATACATTTTCCCTCCCTCTAATATATCTGCCAAGTCTTTGGCACCATAATCTCCTGAAACGTCGCCACCGCATACCGGTCTGTCATCCCTGCGATATAATCGCAGACTGCCTGCTCGACCGTCTCACCCTGCTCCCAGATCATCCTCGTAGACTCCTCCGGCAGTTCTTCTACATGCTTTACATAATGCTCAAAAAGCTGTCGTATCATACGCTCCGCCTTTCCCTCCTCCGCCTTAGCGGCAGAATTTATGTACACATGATCAAACATATACCGGCGCAGAAGAACCAACGCCTCATATTTTTCATCCGACATGATAATGTCATTTTTGCCCATGCTATTTTTTACGATATCATGGATCAGCGTATTCAGGCGTTCCCGGATCGTAGCGCCAAGCACCTGAACACAACGTTCTGGAATGTCCTCTTCCCGGATGATCCTTCCCCGTATCGCATCATCAATATCTGAATTTACATAAGCGATCTTGTCACATAACCTCACGATTTTTCCCTCCATCGTCGATGGGGTCCCCGCTGTCGAGTGATTCAGGATGCCATCCCGTACCTCTTTCGTGAGATTCAGCCCTCTTCCATTTTTTTCCAAGCATTCTACAACCCGCACGCTCTGCTGCTGATGATAAAAACCATTGGAACAGATCCGGTTCAGTTCCCGCTCTCCGGCATGTCCGAACGGTGTATGCCCCAGATCATGCCCAAGTGCGATCGCCTCCGTGAGATCCTCGTTTAACCGCAGGGCTTTTGCGATCGTCCTCGCATTCTGCGACACTTCTAACGTATGTGTGAGGCGTGTCCGGTAATGATCTCCTTCCGGAGATAAAAATACCTGAGTCTTGCCTTTCAGCCTCCGAAACGCCTTCGAGTGCAGGATGCGGTCTCTGTCCCTCTGATAGATCGTCCTCAAGTCGCAGGGTTCCTCTTCCCTGTCCCTTCCGGCCGACTGGTCACTGAACGCTGCAAACGGACTGAATATATCATGTTCTCTCTGTTCAAACTCTTCACGCAGTGTCATTATGTATCCCCTTTTACCGATCCAACAACGTCGTTGGGTTAAAAACAAAAAAATGTCTACACTTACATATTTCAACACCAAAGAGGATTTTCCTTTTTCCTGATTGATTATTTTTTAAATTTGCTGTATGATAATAAGAAAAGACCCGGTAAAAATCCGGGAATCACTCAAAAAACTCAGCGAGGCGGCATCGTCCGGCTGACACAGGAGGAACTTACATATGGCACGAACCGGAAAAAATACATGGGCACTGTTCCTGCTTTTACTGGCAGGCATCGTTTTAGGAAGCTTTATCGCACAAATGACGAGCGGCGTCTCCGCCCTGTCGTGGCTTTCCTTTGGCAAAACGTTTGGATTGGACGATCCTGTCACACTAAATCTCGGCGTCCTCATCCTCACATTTGGACTCAAGATCAAATTTACGATCGCAAGCATCATTGGGATCATTATCGCAGCGATCATTTACCGGCTGCTTTAGAGGCTCGATGGCATCACCATGCTGATTAAAGGAAATTATAAATAGAATAAATTTTTTTGCAAGTTTTAAGGGAACATCTCTAATAATTCATACAAATTACTAATGCTGTTTCCATTCTTTTCTGTACGTTGTATCCAAATAAATTTACAATTCGCATTCATTGCTGTTTTTCTATCTTTTTCTTCATCTCCAACAAAAAATAATTCTGTGACCGGGGTTGCGAATTTTTCAGAAATCATTTGCAATCCCCTGCAATTTGGCTTTCGATATCCGGCAACAGCAGATGATACATAATAATCAAAACAGCCTAACAGTTCCGAGATATCCCGTCTAAAAACATCGTCAGGCATTGCACTGGGTAAATCAGTCAGTGCCGCTATCCTATAACCTCTTTCCCTAAGTTTTTGCAATACCTTCATTGTCTCTGGATATATCTCTGCTTTTAACTGTAATCCACTCCAAAAAGTTTCGATACAGTTTTGGATAGAAATTTCTATATTCCATGACTCCAATATTTTTGTAAAAATATATTCTGCTGAATACTCAATCTCCCTGTAATTAATTCTCGGATTAAACTCCTTCAACATTTCAACCGATTTTAAAACAACTTCTTGCGGAATATAATATGGGAGTTTCTGAATGATTGCTTCAAATCCTTTATAATAAAAATCCACCCATGAATGGGGCATTCCTGCATACTGCATTAGTGTTCCGCCAAGATCAAAAACTATAACTTTCAAACTTATATTACATCTCCTATCCGCAATTTTTTCAACGTCAACTGCTTACCACCATTTATTTTATCAGTCTCCGCAGACATTCCTTATATCTTTCTCCCATCTGGGCCAAAATATCTTCCGGCACACGATCAAACGGAATCTTACCATCTCTTTTATGATCTCGCAGCCAGTCACGCAAAAACTGTTTGTCAAATGAATCTGGCGCAACACCAACCCTATACTTATCGGCATCCCAATATCTGCTTGAATCCGGAGTAAATAATTCATCTGCCAAAACCAGTTTCCCCTGCTTGTTCTTGCCAAACTCAAACTTGGCATCTGCTATGACCAACCCTCTTGAAAATGCATACTCACTACAAACCCGATAAAGCTCAAAACAAATTTCTATGATCTGCTCCGTCATTTTCGTTCCCAACCGGGATTCCACTTCTTTTACACTCACATATTCATCGTGTCCGGTGTCTCTTTTTATCGCAGGCGTAATAACCGGCTGCTCTAGTTTTTCAGCCAGCCTATAATGCTCCGGCAATACGATTCCACAAAAATCCCCGCTATTTTCATAAATATCCCACATGCTCCCAAACAAATACCCGCGCACGACAAACTCAAAGGGAAACATATCGAGCTTTTCAACAAGCACCGTGCGATTCCGAAAAAATTCCTTCTGGAAAAAGGAAGGCATATTTTCAACCCTGTCATCAATGATATGATTTGATACCACATTCCGGGTTCTGGCAAACCAAAAATTTGATAACTGATTCAACACGATTCCTTTATCTTTTACGTCGGCAGGCAGGATGTGGTCAAAGGCAGAAATTCGGTCTGTTGTTACAATGATCAAATGCTGGTCTGAAATGTCATAAATCTCCCTTACTTTTCCCTTATATATCGGTTCCATAAATCACAGTACCTCCTCCTGCTTTTGTGCAATCAATGTATCCATACAGTGTTTATGTGGTATGCCGCCGCTGTTACAGTCAAAGAGATCCTCCTTGCATGTATGAAACAACCAATCATGATAATATCCAAATAATTCTCCCGAATGCCACGGATGCCTCTTTTCCTCATCTCTGGCAGGATCCTTCCCACGGATTATAAATGGTTTTTGCACAAACACATTCAATGCGTTTATACCGTCTCTGGCAGTGTGTTCCTTCAAACTGTCACAAATTTCTTTCCGCGCATCCGGCGGGACAAAATGAAGTACTCCGCTGCTAAATATAATGTCATACTCCGTATCCGGGCGATAATCAAAAATATCCGCTTTAAAGAACATAACCTCAGTTTTATTATGCTCCGCAAGCCTCTTCGCCTTTTCAATCCCCTGCTCTGATATATCAAAAGCAGTCACCGCATATCCACACTTTGCCAGAAAAACCGCATCCTTTCCTTCCCCACATCCAATGTCCAGTACCCGGTATGGTTTTACTGGAGGAAGAAGTTTCATAACCTCATAGCAGATACGGTTTGGCAAAAGTCCCCAATAATACCCTTCGGTGTCATACCGCCTATCATAATCCGTCATCACACTTTTATAACCGAGCAGCGCATCAACTGTTGTATTGAGTGCCGCCGCCAGTTTCGGAAGCATTTCAATATCCGGATATGCTGTGCCATTTTCCCACTTCGATACTGCCTGAAATGAAATATTAAGAGACTCTGCAAGCTGTTTCTGAGTGTACCCCTGTTCTTTCCGTCGTTTGCTGATCACTTCTCCCGTTTTCAAATAATCCATCCCATACCCTCCTCTTCTATGGTTCTGACGAATTTATTTTAGTATAATCCGAAGAGAATTACAATAACGTAAAGCGAGAATCTGGCGCCATAACTCACCCGGTAGTTGAATCTGGGAGTATCTTTGTTTTTATTTTTAGTGCAACTTGCACAAATTCCGCAAGGAATATTTGTGCAACATTTTATCTGTGATGTGCTATAATATTATTTATAAAAAGGTGTACCTATAACGGTTCGCCTCAGTTAATAGTTACTACATCAAATTAGCAACCTAACTTTGGTCGGAGCGGTTGCTTTTTTGATGTAGTACTATATTTCTACAAAATAGCAATAATTTTTTCCTACTCTATGACACCGTCCCATCCTCGATCATCTCGATCATATATGGTATGATCTTCGGGTCAAATTGCTTTCCGCTACACTCCCTAAGCTCCTTCAAAATATACTCCTTGTCATGGTTATTTTTATAAACCCTCTTACTTGACATCGTATCGTAACAGTCCGCCACACAGATAATTCGCGCAAATAAAGGGATTTGTTCCCCCTTAAGTCCTTCATTATAACCATTTCCGTCGTATCTCTCATGATGATATCTAGCTCCGTCACTGATTCCCTCGATTGCAGTAAAATCTTTTAAAATCTCACCGCCGATGGATGGATGGCTGCGGATGATCTCCATCTCTTCCTCCGTCAATTTCCCGGGCTTCTTTAAAATGCTGTCAGGGATTCCGATTTTTCCAATATCATGGAGCATCCCCATATAATAAATCTGCTCCTGTTTCTCCTCGTTAAAACCCATCCGCTTTGCGATTTCACGCGAATAAGCCGCCACCCGCACAGAATGGCCATTTGTGTCCTCATCCTTCGCATCGATCGCATGTGCAAACGTCTCCAAAGACTGATTCACGATCGATTTATACACGCCCTGTTTTCTCTCCAGCTCTTTCATCTTGGAACGTATGTACAAAAAGCAAAATACTGTACAAGACAATACAAAAATCAAAGCAAGCGATAAGCTATCATTATTCCCCATATTCCATTTCCTCTCAAATCAATTTGATCAATTCCTTCAGTACGCCATCTTCCTTGTATGAGCCGCAGATCCCGCCGGCTGCACACTTTAATTCCTCTCTTGCATTTTCGACCGCAAAACTTGTCCCCGCCATTTTCACCATATCAATGTCATTCTGGTTGTCCCCAAATACCATCGTCTCCTCTTTGGAAATACCAAGCCTCTTCTGGATAAACTCCACTGCACTCCCCTTTCCGGAAGACATCGGTACACAATCAAGCCACTGTATGCCTGCCAGATTGAGCCTCATGCGCTCTTCCCACCTTGGCCGGAACCACGGAGTTGTCAGCTGTTCCACCATATTCTGGTGATACAGGGAAACCTTCACAATATCATCCGAAATATTTTTTTTCAGATCGCCAACCGCCTTCATGTCAAAACCATATGCATTTACCATCCAGCGATACAGCTCCGAGTCCGCACTCGCCGCATAAGCGTGCTTTATCCCGCAGACCATGATATCACACTGCGGAAGCTGTCTGGCATCATCGATCAGTTCATGATAAATATCCTCCGGAATGACTTTTGAATAAATGCACTCGCCCTGATAAAATACAAGGCTGCCGCCATCGGATGCAAAATACATCCTCTCCTTTACCGGTGCAAACAACTTTTCCATGCTGACGCACTGCCTCCCGCTGCACACAGCAAACCGGATTCCCTTTTCGTCCAGTTTCTTTATCACGTCATAATAATCCGGATTCAGAGAATGAACAGAGCCGCCATCCTCCACAAGCGTCCCGTCTACGTCACTGATTACAAGTCGGATCATAATCCTGAAATCCCCTCTTCCCATGATTTTCCTGTTCGTCAGGAAAAAGAAAGCCCGGTCAGCACTCTTCCAACCGGGCCATATATCACAACATTTTAGTTGTTGATCAGTTTATCCTCACCATTCCAGCTGTAAAGCTTACGGATATCCTCGCCGACAACCTCAGCCGGATGCTCGGAAGCCAGTTTTCTCATTGCTCTGAAATGAGCCTGTCCGCCTGCCTCTGACATATCAAGAAGAAATTCTTTCGCAAAAGAACCATCCTGAATATCGCTGAGGATCTTCTTCATTGTCTTCTTTGTATCCTCTGTAATAATCTTCGGCCCTGTGATATAGTCACCATACTCTGCTGTATTGGAGATGGAATAACGCATACCG
Source organism: Roseburia sp. (assembly GCA_023664685.1). Taxonomy (GTDB): domain Bacteria; phylum Bacillota; class Clostridia; order Lachnospirales; family Lachnospiraceae; genus Eubacterium_F. The sequence continues at coordinate 23,704 of JAMPFC010000020.1, forward strand.
GCAAAACCACTCTGATAGATCAGATCCACGATCAGCTTCATCTCATGAATACACTCAAAATATGCATTTCTCGGGTCATACCCTGCCTCGCAAAGCGTCTCAAAACCTGCCTGCATGAGCGCGCACACACCACCGCAAAGCACTGCCTGCTCGCCAAACAAATCGGTCTCTGTCTCAGTACGGAATGTCGTCTCGAGAACTCCTGCTCTCGCTCCGCCAATCGCAAGGGCATAAGCAAGCGCCATATCCTGTGCTTTTCCTGTTGCATCCTGATGTACTGCCACAAGACACGGAACACCTTTCCCTGCCTGATACTCACTGCGCACCGTATGTCCCGGCCCCTTTGGTGCGATCATCGTCACATCAACATCTTTTGGCGGTACAATCTGGCCAAAATGGATATTGAAACCGTGTGCGAACATAAGCATATTTCCTGCTTCAAGGTTTGGCTCGATCGACTCCTTGTATAACTTCGCCTGCAGCTCGTCATTGATCAGGATCATAATAATATCTGCCTGTTTTGCAGCCTCCGCCGCTGTATATACTTTAAATCCCTGAGCCTCAGCTTTTGCCCATGATTTAGAGCCTTCATACAAACCAATGATCACGTTGCAACCGCTTTCCTTTGCGTTCAATGCATGAGCGTGTCCCTGACTTCCGTAACCGATGACAGCAATCGTCTTGCCATCCAAAAGTCCAAGATTACAGTCACTTTCATAAAAAATCTTTGCGTCTGCCATTTTCCTGTTCCTCCTGTTTGATAATTATAAAATATAAAGCCCCTCCGGTTAAAACCGGCGGATGGTTTTCAATATGTAATGCGGCGAACCTCCGCCGCAGCTCCTCTTTTCCCTTTGCTATTCGTCCAAAAATCCTCTCGCAAGTCCGGTGATTCCCGTCCGGACAAGCTCCTTGATCTCATACCCGTCTAGCAATTTTGTAAAGGCATCCAGCTTCGCTTGGTTTCCTGTCAATTCGATCATCATAGAATCCGAAGCCACATCGACGATCTTAGCACGGAAAATCTCCACGATCGCATTGATCGCAGGTCTCGCCTCTTTCTCCGCCCTGACCTTCACAAGAATCAGCTCCCGGCACACCGAGGCCTCTCCGGTCAGTTCCTTCACAGCGATCACATTTTCAAGTTTACAGATCTGCTTCTCGATCTGGTCAAGTATGATCCTGTCACCGGTCACAGCGACCGTCATTCTGGAAACTGCCGTGTTTTCCGTCTCACCCACGGTAAGACTGTCTATATTATAACCGCGTCTGCTGAACAGACCTACGACACGGGACAAGGCTCCCGGCGTATTATCGATCAAAATGGATAGCACCATATTCTGCATACCGCTCACTCCTTACTGTTCAAAAACTAATTGTACCAATTTCCTCCAATCTTGTCAACTCCCGCATTGTCCAAAAACTGCCCCAAAAGAGCTATTTCTTATAAATAAAATCATACAGGGCGGACTTATTCTTTGGAATATCCGGCACCAGACAATCCTCGCCACTGATCGTCTGACTTGTATATCCCCCATCGATCGGAAGACTGTACTGGTTTAACTCCGTCGTTCCCATCTGGATCACCGCCAGCATATAAGAATAAATATCATCTTTTGTGAGGTCAGTCTTGATATTCGGCATGATAATATCGATAAGCTCCATCCATTTATTGAGTGACATTGATTTTATCTTTTTCAAAAGTGCCTGCATGACAAGCCGCTGCCGCTCTGCCCGCCCATAATCATCACCTTTCCCGGATGCTGTCAGAACAGCCGGATAGTGACCGTTTTTCCATTTGCCATGACGGATCCGGCAATAGCCGAGCGCCTGATAGCCATTCAACACCTGCTTGCCTACTTTTACATTACGGAACTTTTTCCGTTTGATATAGTTTGTATCGTTTAAGTTCACAGCCTCAGACTCCGTAAGCGTAGCCTCCACGCCGCCTACCGCACTGATCACATCGACAAATGCATCAAAATTCACTTCCGCATAACCATTCATTTTAATGCCAAAATTTGATGCGATCGTCTCATAAAGAAGCTTGATCCCCCCAAACCTATGAGCAGCATTTAACTTATGACTGCCATGTCCCGGAATCTCCACGTACATATCCCGCATCAACGAAGTGACTTTTAATTTTTTATGCTTCATATCAAGCGTGGCGATCATCATCGAGTCCGAACGCCTTGAAACGTCATCTTTATCCTGCTCATCCGGATCTTTATCTCCCCCCACGAGCAGAACATTGATGATCGCAGAATCACTCACCGTATCGTATTTGGAAATATCTACCGTATCCAGTGAATCCTTTTGATCAAAATTGATCAGGCCAAGAGAACCATCAATTCTGTATTGTGCGGTAGCTAAAATACTTCCCGCCGCCATACTGACCAAAATCCCAAGTACGAGAAAAATCCTTCCAACAATTTTTTTCTTTCCCTTTTTTTCCTTTTTATCTTTTTTTGCCATCTTATCCTCCGTTCCTTATGCGCATCCTCGCTATATGAGCAGGAATAAGGCCACATTTCTGATCAAACCGCTTTTACAAAATCCATACTGGAGCATCGCTTTGCGGCGCCCCAAAATCCCCATCTTGGACATCTGCGCAAACTGAAACGCTGTTTCCCGTTTTTCCTCCGGCAGCTCTTTGCCAAAGACCTCATAAAACGCACATCCCTGTGCAACAGTCGCACGGATTACTGCTCTCTGTTTGTGCAGATGGGAAAGCCTGTTTTTTATATCATCAAAATAACTGCTTCCGCCAATCATATTACCACTATGCTGTCGATAATGCAAGGTGGTTTCTTCGATATAGGAAATTTTTCCAAAATGACTGCAGATCAGGGCAAGCCACCAATCATGTACACGGATCTCCTGCGGCAATACTCTCAAATAATTCCGGACTTCTGCATTGATCATGATCGTACAGCCGATACATTTATTTTCCATGAAAAGATGTGCTGTGTCAAGTTTTTCCACGTCAAGATGGCTGGTTTTATGAAAAGAGCCAAGTTCTTTCCCATCCTCACTGTCAAAATTCATGGCATCTGTAAATACCATAAGAGGCATCTTCTCTGTGTTCTCCTGCTCGAGCTGCTTCATCCGCTCATATGTCTTTCGGATCTTATCCCGATGCCAAATATCATCTTGGTCACAGAGCATGATATACGGACTCCGGCTTCTGCGTATGCCCTCCATAAAATTCATCGTGTAGCCGAGATTTTTTTCATTTTGATGAAATCCGATGCAGTCATAGCGTTCCGTATACTCCCTTACGATCTGCACCGTCCCATCCGACGAACCGTCATCGCACACCTCGATATAAATATCTTTAAAATCATTTTCAAGCAGAGAATCCAACTGCTCTCTGATGTATTTCTCCCCATTGTATGTCGTCAGCACAATATGGATCTGCGCCATATCGTTCTGTACTTCTGCGTTATTTCCTTCACTCACACTTACCATTCCAATACCTCTTATTCATACTGAGTTTCTTCACGAGCCATCCCGGCAGCTTTTCATACCGAAGCCCCAGACGGTATCCGATAAATTTAAAACCGCTCTGCAAGATCAGATCCGGGATCAGATACCACTTCCCGCACTTCACAAGATGACGCATCGTATCTTTGATGAGACGGATCCCTTCCGACTCCGATTTGATCTTTTCAAAAATCTCCCGGTACTGCCTTTGGGAGACGCCGAGATCAAAATTTCTCGTCAACTGCTCCCGGTAAGTATATTTGTGGGAATGAACCACTTTGGCATCCGCCGCATAGGCGATCTTATATCCTGCCCCGATCACGCGGGAAGCAAAGATCATATCCTCATTAAAGATCGTCTCCGTGACAAAACCGCCCAATTCCTCATATACACTCTTTCTATACATCGCACAGGCATTGGAGCAAAAATAAGTTTTGATCCCGAGTTTCTCGATGTCTTTGGAACTCTTGACACTGGATTTTTCCGGATAATTAAACAGTCTCGTATAGCTTTCGATCACTCCTGCTGCCTCTCCCGGCGTCTGTCTGGCATACGCCGTGGCGACCCCCTTCTCCGAAGTGATATGTTTGTACATATTTTCAATGAGATACGCATCTTCCGGCACCGCATCCTGTGTCATAAACAGCATATACCCGGCATCCGAAAGGGAAGCACCCTGATTTCTCGTACCCCCGTGGTCAAATTCATCTTTATCAACCGGAATGATCTTTGCATTTTCTGCCCGGTTAAGAAGCTTTCCCACCCTCTCATCCTCACTGTCACCTGTCATCGTCTGCAGAAAAAGGATATGCTCCGGTTTCATCGTCTGGATCATTAACTTTTCGATCAGTCGTTCCAGTTTTTCATCCGGCCGGTACACCGGAATGATCACATCTACTACACTTGCGCCCATCCTTAAGAGCCTCCTTTTTTTTGCGTGGTTTTTGTGCTTCTCAATGTTGTGAAGCAACTTGCTGATATATTCGCCAGAACATATCTATCTTCCAAGCAGCCGGTTTACAAGCTTAACTGCCTCTCTGGCATCTTTCGAATAGCCATCTGCCCCGATTTCCTCCGCATAACTCTCCGTAACGACAGCACCGCCGATCACGATCTTTGCCTCAATCTTCTGTTCCTTTGCCATCTCTACCAGATTTTTCATCTCCGTCATCGTAGTTGTCATAAGCGCCGACAGACCGATCACTGCTGCGCCAGTCTCCCTCGCTGTGTCTAAGATCCGCTGGCTGTCTACATCTTTTCCGAGGTCGATAACGTCATATCCATAATTTTTCAGCATCAAAACGACAAGGTTCTTTCCGATATCATGGATATCCCCTTTCACCGTCGCCATAACGATCGTATCAAGTTTTTGATCTCCCCGCTCTTTGGCAAGAAGCGGCTCCAGATAGTCGATCGCCTGTTCCATCGTCTCCGCACTCGAAATAAGCTGTGGAAGAAAATAGGTTCCTTTCTCAAACAGCTCTCCTACATAGTTGATCGCCGGAATCAGATGCGTATCGATCACTTCTGCCGGTCTTGCTCCCTGCGCGAGTTCTTTTTTCACAAGCTCTACGACTTGGGCATCCTTTCCTTTTACGACAGACATAAACAACGGATGCTCCTCTTTTTCATTCTGACTATTGTCATTGCTTTTCCTTTCCCCGCCCTCAGAACCAGTACTCTTTGCCGCACCCGAAGAAATTTGCGCCGGACACACCCCGTTGATATAATTTAAATCTGCTCCCGGTTTGTTCAAAAGCAGGTCAGAAGCCAGCGCCGCATTGGTAAGAAGCGTTTGACCCGGATTGGCGATCGCCATCGTCAGTCCTTCCCGGATCGCCATCGTCAGGAATGCACTGTTTACGAACGATCTCTCCGGAAGCCCGAACGATATATTGGAAAGGCCGCATATCGTCGCCACTCCCAGTTCATTTTTGCAATACTGTATCGTCTCAAGTACTTCTAACGCCGCTTTTTTATTTGCTCCGATCGTCGCCACAAGGCCATCCACCACAATATCTTTTTCCGATAATCCCTGACGCTTCGCCTCGGTAAGAATGGTATTTATGATCTGTTTTTTCTCTTCAAGATCCTTTGGCAGTCCTTTTTCAGAAAGCGGCAGCAGGATAAACATCGCTCCGTATTTTTTCGCCGCCGGGATTAGTTTTTCAAACTTTTCCGGCTCCAGTGAAATGGAATTGATCAACGCTCTTCCGGGATAGATCCGGAGTGCTTCCTCCACCACATCCACATAACTGGAATCAATACTGAGGGGGACATCGACCGTAAGCGTCAGCTCATAAATGGCGCGAAGCATCATTTCCTTTTCATCGATCCCATTCATCCCCATATTTACATCGAGGATCTTCGCCCCTCTCTCCACCTGTTCTTCTGCCATTGAGACGACAAGTTCCAGTTTTCCCTCTTTTAATTCCGCCTGCAGCGCCTTCTTTCCGGTCGGGTTGATCCGCTCGCCCACGATTGAAAATGCACCGTCCAGTTCAATCTGGGTAAAATTCCTTTCGTTTGTCAGCGCCCGGATTTTTTTCTCTTCCGGCATGACTGCTTCTTTTGAAGAAAGACGCTCTTTCAGACAGCGGATATGTTCCGGCGTCGTCCCACAGCATCCGCCCAGTACGGTGGCGCCAAGCTCTGCGATCGGCATCATCGCCTCCGCAAATTCTTCCGGCCCCATCCCATACACCGTCTTTCCACCCATCAACTGCGGCAGTCCGGCATTTGGTTTTACAACGAGCGGGATACCGGAAACCTTGCTCATCCGCTCTACAAGTTCTATCATCTTATCCGGGCCTGTCGAACAGTTAAGCCCCACAGCGTCCGCTCCCATTGCTTCAAGAACGATCACTGCTGTCTCCGGACTCGTCCCATACAGCGTTCTCCCATCCTCCTGAAACGTGAGCGTCACTAGCACCGGCATCTCTTCCCCACAGGTTTCCCGGATCGCAAGAAGCGCCCCCCGGCACTCCTGAAGGCTCATCATCGTCTCCACAGCAAACAGATCCACGCCTGCCTCCTGCAAAAGAGCCGCCTGCTCTTTATAGACGTTGATCAGTTCTTCAAATGAGAGCGTCCCGACCGGATATAACTGCTCGCCTGTCATCGTCATATCCCCGGCGATATAAATTTTTCGGTCTGTGCCGCTTTGTGCCACAGCTCTCTTGGAAAGTTCCACGAGCCGCCCGGTCAGTTCCTTCTGCCGGGATTCCAATCCGTACTCCGCCAGTTTGATCCGGTTGCAGGTAAAGGTCGGCGCATAAAGCACATCACTCCCTGCTTCGATATAACTTTTCTGCAGTTCTACAAACACATCCGGATGCTCTAAGACCCATGTCTCCGGGCAGTCGCCGGCCTGCATCCCGTGTTCCTGAAGATTGGAACCGGTTGCACCGTCCAGTATGACAAATCCTTGTTTTAAATATTCCCTAAAATTCATCGGCTCTCTTTTCAATCTCTGCATACAGTTCCCTCACCAGTTCTTCGATCGAATCCGCAGCTTTTTCAAGCTCTGCCTGCCTGCTTATGGACTTGTCCCTCGTCGTGATCTCCACACATCCATTTTTCATGTTCCGCGGGCTTACCACCGCCCTGACCGGCACTCCCAAAAGGTCTGCGTCGGAAAACATCGCCCCGGCACGCACTTCCCTGTCATCATAGATCACTTCGATCCTTCGTTTCTTCAATTCCTCATACAGACGGTCTGCATAAGCACGACATTCCTCATCATCCACACGCACGCAGCACAGATGCACTTCCCACGGTGCGATCGTGATCGGCCAGATTGGCCCATATTCGTCGTTCCTTACCTCACAGACCGAGGCAGCCAGACGCCCGACGCCGATTCCATAGCATCCCATGATCGGATTCTTTTTATTTCCCTCTCTGTCCAGATACTCCATTCCCATCGTTTTCGTATATTTCGTACCGAGCTGGAAGATATTCCCAACCTCAATCCCCCGCTCGATCTTCAATGACTTCTTCCCACAGCATGGGCAGATTCCGCCCTCTACCGCTTTCGCAAAATCACCGTACTCTACTTCGCCCATATCCCGTTTGATATCAAGACCGGTATAATGCTTTCCATCGATATTTCCACCACAGCAAAGATTTTCAACCCCTTCTAACGAGCGGTCAAGCAAAACCGTATAATCGCCATTTAAAGCATACGGGCCGATCGACCCCGCCTGCAGGCCGCACTCCGGGGTAATAACTGCCGGGCGGATGGTGCAGCCCAGATGATTTTTTATTTTTGTCTCATTTGCTTCAAGATCCCCGCGCAAAAACAGCACGATATAGGAATCGTCCTCGTTGCTTTGATATACAACTGCCTTACACGAATTTTCCACCGGAAGCCCCAAAAATTCGCATACGTCATCGATCGTATGCTTATCCGGCGTATCCACAAGTTTTAGCTCCTCCTGCGGCAATGTCTGGTTATTCTCAACGATGCACTCCGCCGCCTCCATATTCGCCCGGAAATCGCACTCCCCGCAAAGAACGATGGAATCCTCACCTACCGGCGTCAGAAGCATATATTCATGGGAAATATTTCCGCCCATCATGCCCGAATCTGAGGCAACCACGACAACTTCGGGAATCCCGGCTCTGGCAAAAATCCTCTGATATGCCTTATAACATCTGTCATAGTATTCCTCGAGATCCTCCTGCGATGTATGGAAAGAATAGGCATCCTTCATCGTAAATTCGCGCACGCGGATCAATCCTGCACGCGGACGCGCCTCGTCACGAAACTTGGTCTGTATCTGATAGATCATAAACGGATATTTTGTATAGCTGTTCGCATACTCCCTCACAAGATGGACTGCCGCCTCCTCGTGGGTCATCCCGAGCAGCATTTGGGCATTATTTCTGTCCTTAAACCGCAAAAGCTCACTGCCCACGCTCTGAAAACGCCCCGACTCTTCCCAGAGGCTTCCCGGAAGCGCCACCGGAAATAATACCTCCTGACCGTCGATGGCATCCATTTCCTGCCGTATGATCGCTTCAATCTTTGACGTGATACGTTTTAACGGTGGGAATTGGGAAAATATTCCATTTGCCATATTTTTCATATACCCGCCCCGGATCATAAGCGCATGGCTGTCAATCGCACAATCTGACGGTTTTTCTTTAAATCTGTCTCCTACTAACTGATCAAGTTTCATTTTGCTCCTCCTTCTGTTATAAAGTCTTTATCTTATTTCGGTATAATCTGACAAAAAATACGCTGCTGAGCATCAGTGAGCCAAGCTCCGCGATCGGAAATGACCACCAAACAAAACCGAGTCCGGCAAATTTAGCCAAAAGATATGCCACCGGCAGTATGATGACAAGCTGACGAAGCACTGACACCGCAAGGCTGACAAAACCCTCGCCAAATGCTTGGAACGTCGACATGAAAATGATCGAACAGCCGGCAAACATAAAGCATGTCCCGATGATACGCAGTGCCGGGACACCGATCTCAAGCATCGTCGGCGAAGCATCAAACATTGACAACAGCAGCTCCGGAACACATAAGAAAATACACATTCCAATGATCATGATCGACACGGATATCAGGATACTGAACTTTACCGCCTCGATGATCCTGTCCTTCTTCCTTGCCCCGTAATTGTAAGCAACGATCGGGATCAAACCATTGTTCAGGCCAAACACAGGCATAAAGATAAAACTGTTTAATTTAAAATAAATACCAAATACGGCAACCGCAGTCGTCGAAAACGGAGCCAGTATTTTATTCATTCCATATGTCATGACCGAGCCGATCGCCTGCATGATGATCGTCGGGACACCGACCCAGTAGATCGTCTTTATCGTCGATGCCGCCGGTTTCATTTTCTGCAGTGAAAAGTGAATGTCCGTATTCTTTTTCAAGTTAAAAAATACTGCGAGGGACATTGCGACCACCTGACCGGTCACGGTCGCCAAAGCCGCACCGCGTATTCCCAATTCGGGCATCCCAAAATATCCAAAGATCAGGATCGGGTCAAGGATAATATTGATGATCGCACCCGTCCCCTGCGTGATCATCGTATAAAAGGTCTTTCCGGTAGCCTGAAGGAGACGCTCTAACATCATCTCAAACAAAAAACCAAAAGAAAGGATCATACAAATCGACAGATAACTGGTACCGTATTCCACGATCTGCGGCGCATTTGGCAAAGACATATCGACCTGCGATTCAAAAAACATCCGGACGCCAAAGATCCCGAACAGGCAAAACAAGGCATAGCTGATAAGCATAAGAAAAATACCGGCGTTTGCCGCACGGTCTGCCTCTTTAAATTTTTTCTCACCTAAGCTTTTTGACAAAAGTGCATTGACACCGACCCCGGTACCACCTGCCACTGCAACCATCAGTGTCTGAACCGGGAACGCTAGGGATACTGCTGTCAGGGCGTCCTCCCCAACCCTCGAAACAAAAATACTGTCTACAATATTATATAGTGCCTGTACGAGCATCGACGCCATCATCGGAAGTGACATACTGATGATCAGCCGCTTCACCGGCATGATGCCCATTTTATTTTCCTGTTTCCGCTCTTCTGTTTGTTCCATTTTTCTTTTCTCCATTCTTACCATTCTCTTATCTTCTTATAAATGATGACTTCCAATTGTTTCTCAAAAGTTCCGGATATTTTTCCAGATGGGAAAAATCATTAAAACGCTCCAGATAAAACAGATTTTTGTCCTCATCATAACAAATCTGCGTGATCGCTGTATTTTCCATGTCGATTGCAAATTTCAATTTGTTCTTCATCGGAGTCTGCGTTAGATGCGCACAAAGCGCCCGAATCACTCCGCCATGCGTCACAATGGCAGCACGCCGCTCCGGCCGCCGGCAGATTTCTTCCACATGCGGCATCACGCGCCGGATCACATCTGCCCCGTTCTCCCCGCCGGGATAGGAAAGATCGCTTGTCTGCATGGCGCGCTCCCTGCGAAACTCCCCATACTCTTTCACAATCACATCATCCTCTTTGCCCGTCATCGTTCCAAAATCGATCTCACGGAAATCCTCAATCTTCTCTGGGCAAAGCCCGAGTGCATTCCCGATGATGTCCGCTGTCTGTACTGCGCGCTTGAGTCCGCTGCAATACAGCTTTTCGATCTGATAACCAGTAAGCCTGTCCGCCAGTAATTCCGCCTGCCTTTTTCCTGCTTCATCCAGACCGACATCTACATTGCATCTCTTTGAACTCTGTCTTCCATGCCGGATCAGAAAGAGATCTTTCATCGCTAATCACCTCTGAATTTATTCAGTTTCTTATTATATAACGTATATTTATTTTTGTAAAGCAGTCATTTGCGGGGAATTAATTTCGCTGTAAGCATTTTCATCGAAGGCAGAGGCACAGACGTGCCGATTCGTACACGCTTCCGCTTGGAAAAAGGCGTAACGGTACATAAGGCCGCAAAATACGCAGCCTAAGTACCGACGCCTTTTTAACAGTACTCATCTGGTACTGTCTGCGCCCCGCCTTCTGCGAACCTGTTACTGCGTATTTAATTCTTCTATGACTTTTCAAATCAACACAGAAATCAATTTTGGAGTACTGATAAAATCTTGTGTGACAACAGGAATATTTTCAGATGGAAACCTTAGCACCGCTACGTGTTTATCTAGCGAAAGCGGGTTCGAGGCGGAAAATATTCCTGTTGTCACACAAAGTTTATCCATCTCCCCCCCTTATATGTAGTGCATCTGCCGCAAAAAACCGTTTTTATATTTTCGCCCGATCGCAACCGTCCCCATCTCATCTTTTAAGATCACGACATTTTCCGTGCGGTCGATCTTTTCGATGAAAATATGGTTCACAAGAAAAGATTTGTGGCACTGGTACAGATAATCACACCCAAGCGCCAGATGGATGCTGCCTAACGTCACATATGGTATGTAAATGCTCCCCTTCAGCGTATAGAGAAATACCGTCCGGCTGCAATGCTCCACATAAATAATATCACGAATATCAAAATGATTCATTTTTCCCTGAATGCACACAAAAACATCCAGAGCTTCTCTAACAATGCTTTTTATCGTTACCGTCCCCTTCGTTCCCGGCCCGCATCAGATAAGTCCTTTCACATGAATCCAACAACTGATGCAAAAAATAAAATGTTTCCTCCGGCGTACCATAAATGAGATCTCTCGCAATATCCTCTTCCTTTGATCTGCCGGTGATCAGATAGTTCAGATCAATGCCATAAATCTCACGCAGCATTTTTAACCGCACGATACTAAGCCCATGCTCTCCCCTCTCCAGTTTATGAAAATGCCCCAGACTCAGCTCGAGTGTCTCCGCCATCTCCTCACTGGAAATATCCAGCATATTCCGTATCTTGCGCAGCCTCTTTCCCACCATGCTGTTTACTCTTGTATTCATTTTCAGCCTCCATATACACACATTTTGCCATGCCATTCCTCCCGGATACCATATATTTTACATAATTTTCAGAAAATTGATAGTTCAAGATGCGGTCATTTTGGATCGTATCACGAATATTCCCCGAGATAACGTACCTTTTAAAACTCAACTTTTTTTCGCGTAAAAATAAAAAAAGGTACTACAATACCGAAATTAAGCCCAAAAACGGTACTACAGTTCCTTGTGGGAATCTCCCCCTACAGGTACACTATAGATAGAGACTTTACAAAGGAGGAAAACAGGTTGGGTACTCAGACAGATTTGTACGATCTCAGTCATGTCGGACTTCGCATCCGAAATTACCGGGAGGCAAAACATATCAGCCAAGAACAGTTAGCTCACCGCACAGGATTTTCCACAGGGACGATCGGAAAAATCGAGCGGGGAATCAGCAATCCAAAAACCAGCACCCTGATGCGCATCGCCCGCGAACTCGGCGTCCCCTGCCGGTCGTTTTTTGATCAGCCGGATGTGCAGAAAAAGCATGTCTCCCCCATCGCCGGCCGCCTCCTTAAATATATAAAATTTCTCGATGAAACTGAACTCCGGCTTCTCTGCATGACCGCTGAAACCCTGATCCGGAATAAAAACCGCAGCCGCACAGTTGATAAAAAAGACTGACACCGTCTGACAGCCTGCGGGAAACCATCAATAAGCAGACACATCTCCTTTCAGCACGTCAGCGATCACTTTTGCCAGCGGAGCGGCTGCATTTTTTGCCTCTTCGACTGTATTGTTTTCATTTCCGAGTTCGATCAAAAGCGCCCGCTCGGCGACATGCAGATTGTAGCGGTAGCCTTTGAGGTAGATTGGTTTGGTAAATCCCTCGTACTGCTCCATCGCATGGCACTTGAGCTGAAGGCTGAACGAAAGATTTGCCTCCAGATTGGGATTATACAGATAATCAATCTTTCCCGAACGGTTTCTGCTCATTCCATTAAAAAACATGACGATCGCTGTTTTTTTTCCGTCGATCATTGTATATGTATGCTTATTTTTTCCCACAGAATCGCGGTGGAGATCAATCGTCACCTGAATATCCGGGTTCTGCTGCATGATCTGCGTCACACCGTCTAATGACGCATTATATGCCTTACTCCGGTCAATCTCCCCATTGATCAGATCATACTTAGTCTTATCATGGTACACGCCATATCCATTTTTTTCCAGTTCCTCTGCCAATAAACTCCCCACTCCCACGACAGAGTCAGACTCTTTTCCCTTTTCACTGTCCTCAAACATCTCCGTCGCTCCGTGGGTGTGATAGATCAGGATTTGCTTTTTTCCTTTTTTCTGGCTCAGTGTCATATTTCTTGTGAGCATCTTTTCCACATCAAATAATTTTTTTGTGACAGAGGTCGTAGAGTCAATAATATAAAAATGATTCCAAAGATAATCCACATCACGGGTCTCTTTCAGTCTGCTGACATAAGCGGCTGTTCCGGACTGCCCCCCATTCATCGTCTGGATCTGCGCCAGATTTTCACTTGCCACCGCAGAAGCATCCACAGAACCCGGCACCTCCGGTTCGCCCTCAACGCCTGATGTCATCCCGCCGGTGTCCTGCCCGCCCTGATTCTCCATATAGACAAGCTTATTCTCTGCCGGTTTCCTTGCCGGATCTCCCCGAAAATAAATCCTGTTCCCTGCCAGAAGTTCTGACAGCATATCATTCCGGTTCATTCTGGATACCAAAAAAGCGTTCCCATACAGGGATGTACCAATTTTTGCCAAAACTTCATCCTTCCGCGCATTATCCGCACACTCCAGAAAAATAAGCGCCGCTATGACAAGCATTGACAGAAATATTTGAAACAGTCCTCTCTTCAATCTGCTCCTCCCACACCACACATATATAATAATGTATAGCGCATTTCCGCAAATATATTACTGGAAGCATTTTTATTGAAAGCACTTTTTCTGAAAACAATGGTTGAATACTTTCGCCAGATCCTTGGCGATCACTGACACAGACTCGTCAATGTTTTTCGGTGTCACATACAAATTATCCATCTCCTCCTGAAACACTTCATGGATAAATTTGTCAATTTCGTCTTCATTATAGCCCTGCTTCGTCAAAACCTTTTCCAAATGGTCGCTGATGATCGTTTTCGCATCCACCACCGTTGGAACGCCGACAGCGATCACTGGAACTCCAAGACTTTTTTTGGACAGCGCTTTTCTGTGGTTTCCGATTCCGGAACCCGGGCTGATGCCGGTATCTGTGATCTGCACCGTCTTGCAGAGCCTTGACATACTCCTCGCCGCCAAAGCATCCACTACGATCACAAGATCCGGGGAAGTCTCCCGGACGATCCCCTCCAATATCTCGACTGCCTCCATTCCCGTCTGCGCCATGACCCCGGGGGAGATCACACTCACATTTCCATATTCATTTTCTTCCATAAAAGCAGTCCCAAACTCATATTCCAAATGTCTTGTGACAAAGATGCACTCTGCCATCCTCGGCCCGAGCGAATCGCTCGTAACCTGACGATTGCCAAGCCCTGCGATCAGTACGGATTTGTGCCGGAGTCCCTCGACCAGTTTTTCCAATTCACCGCAGATGCATAAAAGCAGATTTTCCTTAGAAATATCATCCCGCGGCATGTCCTCCGACTCGATCGTCACATAACAGCCCCTAGGCTTTCCCATCGCCCGGCTCCCCTTGTCATCCTTGATACGCACAGTCGTAATATGTGCTTTTCCCGCCTCATCATAATGTTTCTCCAGAACCACTCCTTTTACTTCTACATTGTTTCTGGGGAAGCTTTCTCGTATCTCAAGCGCAAGATCTGTTTTTCTCTCCGACATGTTTTCCCTCTCCTTCTCTTTTTTATAGATTTACCAAAATATTTCATTTTATGTATTGACACAAAGCGGAATTTGTAATATTATAGATGAGTATGTTTGGGTTAATGTCCGTGTCCGTTTAACCCGGCAGAAAATACAAATTATCAGAATAAGATGGAGGTGTTAGAATTGGCGAACATTAAGTCTGCAAAAAAGAGGATTCTCGTTTCACAGAAAAAAGCTGACCGAAATAAAGCAATCCGTTCTAAGGTGAAAACTGCGATCAAAAAAGTAGATGCTGCCATTGAGGCAAAAGACAAAGCTGCTGCAAAAGAAGCACTGGTAAAAGCAGTATCTGAGATCGACAAAGCCAGCAAGAAGGGAATTTATCATAAAAATACCGCTGCGAGAAAAGTGTCACGTCTGACGATCGCAGTCAATAAACTTGCGTAACTGGTATACATTACGTAGAAGACAGTCGTACTGTTACTACAATTCTACCCGTCACAAAATATAAAAAGCAGTGAGAAGCGAAAATTTTAGTCGTTTCCCGCTGCTTTCTTTATCACGGGAACCAGTGGAAATTCAGGTACTTTTTCTACAATTTTAAAAAGGAGAAATTTGACATGATCAGAAAAGTGATACAGATCGATGAGGACAAATGCAATGGCTGCGGAGCGTGTGCTTCGGCGTGCCATGAGGGTGCGATTGGCATCGTGGAGGGCAAAGCAAAACTGCTTCGGGACGATTATTGTGATGGCTTGGGAGACTGCCTTCCCGCATGTCCAATGGATGCCATTACTTTTATCGAAAGGGAGGCTGCAGAATATGATGCACAGGCAGTCATGGCAGCAAAGAAAAGGGAATCACAGCTTGCACAGTGGCCCTGCCAGATCAAGCTGACCGCACCAAATGCACCATATTTTAATGGGGCAAAACTATTGATCGCCGCTGACTGCACCGCTTATGCCTATGCAAATATGCACCAGACGTTTATGCAGGGCAGGGTAACTTTGATCGGCTGCCCGAAACTGGATCATATTGATTATAGCGAAAAACTGACCGAAATCGTCAAAAACAACGAGATCAAAGACATTACACTTATCCGGATGGAAGTGCCATGCTGCGGCGGTCTGGAAATGGCGGCAAAAAAAGCAATCCAAAACAGCGGAAAATCCCTCCCGTGCCGGGTTGTCACAATTTCACTGGATGGGAAAATCAAAAATTGATCCGGCATTCCGTGCTTTCTTTGTCATGGAAATCAATTTTGGATAACGACTGTTCAGGGAGTACTAGTAAAACCTTGTACAGCAACAGGAATATTTTCAGATGAGGGCCTTATAAACCGTCGGTTCTTAGGCTACGTATAAGGTGCATCTTTTGCACAAAGTGCAAAATGGCACCTTGTAGCCTTAGCACCGCTACGTGTTTATCTAGCGAAAGCGGGCCCGAAGCGGAAAATA
>JAMPFC010000021.1 GCA_023664685.1 Roseburia sp.
AAAAAACTGGGCGTGGATAAGAGTGGACAATTTGTACACTCTTATGACATTTGGGTGGGGGAGGGGGTGGGAAGAGGAGGGGGAAGGGAGAAAAAAGTTGAGGGGATGTATGAGAAATTTTTGGGGGGATTTGTGAAAAGTTTTGGGAGAAGTACAAAAAATTTGGGGAGGGTTTGAGAAAGATTTGGAGAGAAAGTTGGGGGGATTTGGAAAAAATTTGAAGAAAGAATTGAAGAGAAAATTGAAAAAAATTTTAGAAAAAGTACGAGAAAAAATCTGGCTAGAGAATTTCTGACTACAAGAAAACATTGCAGACAACCTTAAACATTTTTGGAACTAAGCTTGTCGGATAAGGATGGGATAAAGTTCGGACGCCCCTGAGCGGATAGTCTCCTGACAATAAAAGAAAGCCTCTACTGCCGCAATTTAAGTATGTCAACGTCGGTAATGATGAAAAAGAAGTTTCTTTTTCCCTACTGTTGCCCGCACCCTTGCCTTGATTTTTTGCTGCTGATCCCCCGGTGGCGGAAATTATCCCGAACAATAGAGCAAGAGAAAGTAAGCATACAATCAATTTTGGTTTTATTTTCATAGGCCTTGTTTCTCCTCATATTTTAATGTGTTTCTTGGGAACAAAGCCATTATATTATGAAATATGCCATTCCGCAAACTTAACCATACATTTGTTTTAATTCCTGCTGTAAAATATATCATGTAGCAAAGCTTGTACCTGCTCATAGGCGTCCCTTTTTGTCATTTCAATTTCTTCTTCATCCATTAGTCCCAAAAAGTCTGCTATATCTCTAGGGCCTACATGCTCAGGAGACGCAAATTTGCCTGCGAGTTTTTCTTTCATTTCCAACACAAGTTTATTGTCCGCATTTGCTTGAAACTCTCTTGCTAATTCTTTTACTCCACCCCTGTAATGTTTGATCAAAAAATATATATCATAGGCATCTTTTGCCTTCCCGCGCCCCATTGCCGCCGTTTTCATAATTAAATACGGAACTACTGCAATTACACTGACATTTGCAATATCAATCGCCCCATCGGGTCTTTTCGCTTCCAAAAGAATTTTCTGTGAGGGATAATCAAATGCAAAGTTGCCGCCGGTAGCTTTTAATGCTTTCATCCCTTGCACATGTTGGCTTCGCTTTTTTTCCTGCGTCCCTCCATACATTCCTGCGAGAATATCTACATCCACATCATAAGAAATCCCCTCAATTTCTACCGTTTTGACAAATGAAAAGTACTTTTCCGGATGTTCCCTATATCCATTTTCCCGAAGAATCCTTGCCATATTTTGATATCCTGCGTCCTGTAATGTTAGATGGTTAATCAATACATCCACATCTACACTGCCAATATGTCCTTCCCCCGGAAACATCAGATCCGGAACCCAACCTCCTACAATCCGAATATCTTCTTTGTATTCTCCAAAAATATTTACCAACTCCACTAATATTCTATGGGCAGCCTCTTTCTGTCCCTCCGAATAATCTACACTATGTTTTAACTCTTCATCTCGTATCATTTCAAAATCTCCTTTGAAAGAACCGTTTCTGCGATTTCCTCCCCACGGCCTTTTATCTGCATACTATCTAAATATACCTGCAACGGTGATGCTACCATATCTTCTCCAATAACCCGGCTATCCTTTTTATAAGAATCATTTTCCAGTGAAAAGATAATGACATTTGCACCACTGTCTACTTCTTTCAATCCCATGTAGCGAATTGCCTCCAGTATATCCTCCGGTGCAATATATACATGGACTTTACTATAACGCACCACTGGAGCATAGCGAACACCACCGGAAAAACCTGTGAGATAATAATCAATACCCATGTCCCTCTTTAAATTGCTTAATTTTCCCTCCAATACAGATGAGCTGTCTAAACTATAGCAGGAATAAGTTTCGACTGGCTTTTTTCCATATGTTTTGCTCCACTCTTTCAAAAGTGATTCCGGCTCTGAAATATAATATCCCTCTGTCGATTTTTCTGCCCATGCATTTTTTATCAAAAAATCCATTACCTTCGAAACCTGACCGATACTACATTTTACCGTCTCTGAAAGATGTTTTAGCCGCCATACTTTATTTATATCTGCAAAAAGTTCTCGCAAAATCAAAGAAGAAACCACAGATGACCGCTCAAATATCGTGGTCGATGCCATGCCCATTTCCGGTTTTGGATTCTTATTCCCCCGTTCAGAAAGATAAATAGAATGCCCAACAAACCAACAATTTCCAGCATGATCAAAATACCCAACACCATTTTTCTCACATATATCTGCAGTTCTCTCTGATATATAAGGTGACACTAATACATAATCTTTCTTATCTTTCTCTTGCTTCTCTAGTAGTTGCAGCACAATAGATGGATATGATTTTAATATGACATACGCATGTATTTTAAACTCAAATCCATCATCCATCTCAATAGACGCAATAAAGCCATATTCCGTTAATGCACTAACTTCATATTTTTGAATGTTAGGAAGTTTAAGAAATTTTTTCGCCACACATTCCATTGACGCTATGGGTTTCACTCTAATCACTCCTTTCACTCATGTAGTGAAATCTATTATATCAGTGAAACTTGTTTATGTCAACTTGATACATTTTTCATAACCATTACTTCATTCTAAGCGTTCTAATATTGATTTGTTAAATTATTGATTATTCAGCGGCTTCCGTATTTAATACAATAGATTCCCGAAACATGAAACGCTCTCGCTCTGTAAGTTACGCAGTGGTAAGGGTGTGGAAAGTGCAAAATCCGCACTTCCCGCACCTCTTACCAGCGTACTTACAATTCCATGTTCTGGGAATCTATCGTAATTTAAATACCGCAATTCTGCATGGAACAATCAGAAACATATCTTATTTTTACAAAAGGGCTTGCGGTATATCAGAAGAAATGCTTTCCCGGGTATGGGTTAGAAATGCGCCGGTATGAGGCATTCGTATTTTGGATGCCCATACCGCTGCGTATTTATATAGCGCGAGCGCCCATACACCGGGAATCATTTCTCCCCCTCCCGCATACAATAATACAATCATCCCCCAAAAAAGGAGTCCCCATGAAGAAAAACGCACTCTACACCTATTCCGGAATGGAAAAGAAACTAAAAGAACTGGCCGGGCAGTATCCCAGACAGTACTTCCGCTGCTTTTCACTCGGCACCACCTATGGAAAAAGAAACATCTACGCCTGCTGCCTCGGCAGCGAGACAGCGAAAAAGCAATTCGTCCTTACCGCCTCGATCCACGGGCGCGAATATATCAATACGACCGTTTTACTCCGCATCATGGAATACTATCTGGCGCATTACGAAAGCACTTGGCAGGAGGCGTGGAAGGACGTATGCATCTACTTTCTCCCTATGCTGAATCCGGACG
This sequence comes from Roseburia sp., assembly GCA_023664685.1. Taxonomy (GTDB): domain Bacteria; phylum Bacillota; class Clostridia; order Lachnospirales; family Lachnospiraceae; genus Eubacterium_F. The sequence continues at coordinate 3,407 of JAMPFC010000021.1, forward strand.
GAGTCTGCATCTCCATGTCCACAGATGCTGTCCACTGGAAAGAAAACGGTCAGGGCGTCGATCTGAACCGGAACTTCCCATGCGGCTTTGGCAGGGGAGCCGACCGAAAAAAAAGAAATCCCGGAAACTTCGCCGCCGATCAGCTCGAGACAGGATTCCTGATGCAGTTTATCGAGGAACTCAGCGCACCGATCGGCGTCATCCACTACCACTCGCGGGGCAGCCTGATCTATTATGACTACAAAGTCCACGGAACACTTAGAAAACAGATCGTCGAAATTGCCAACGCCGCCCACCGGGTAACAGGCTACAAACTCGCCGCAAATACAAAGGACACCCTGCCCGCCGGAGGCTTTGGCGACTGGTGCGTATACAAAAAAAAGATACCGTCCATCACCATCGAGACAGGATTTTTAAAAACCCCCGTACCCCGCTGGCAGTTGAACGGTATTTATAAACGGAATTTATTTTTGCTTCGTGATCTTCTTTCCCGTATTTTGTAGCTCATCACCAAGCTGTATATAGATCTCGTACTGGTCAGGCGGCAGGACATCAAGCCACATTGCGATCCGGTAATCTGCATCCTCAAACGTCTTCATCGTCTGGTAAGTATCTGCAAATTCAACAAACCATGTTCCGCATTCCTTACCGGAAAAATATACTTTTTTGATCGCATGATCCACCTCATGGATATAGAAAATATCCTCTTGTCTGGCATATTTGACAAATGGCTCTTCCACTGGCGGCGCAGACGCAAAATCAAGCTTCTCTGCCTGCTCATCATCTAACTTCTCCGGACGTTTGAGATCGCCGCCAAGATAATCGTTGTTCTTGACAAGCGTCTTGGAAAGCGACGCCATATCCGGGCAAAATTCATGTGCACGGAAAAATCCGGGCTTTACATAATACTCGCTGATGATTTTCTCCGTATCAAAATCGTACTCCCGGATCAGCCCAAGGTTTTCCTCAATCTCTGGAACAAGATAACCCGCCATCACATAAAGCCGCCTCTTCTCTTTATCAAATATGGCATTGGAACGGATCTTGGACTTCGGACACGGAAACCTCTTATACAGTTTCACAGTCTTTTCCTTCTCGTTCACTTCATAAAAACTGACATAACTCTGCTCGTCCTCATCAAAGAACTTCACCTTCCGGCGTTTGTGCCAGTGGTTGTCAAATACCATGATGTATTTTGTATCTGGCTTTGGCTCTGCCTCCGGTTCTACTTCAAATACCGCATGCTGTTGATAAAACCACGGTACATACCCGACCGGCCGAAGAACCTTTTCTGCCATCTCTGTATTTTCCCAAAATCTCGGATCCGCCAATATCCACTTGATCTCATCCCGCCCCCAGTCAAACATAGCGACCGAATGGATATTCCGCATGGAAACAAGCATGGCGTCCTGCTCCTCATCATACGAGGCAGAATTGATGTGCGCCCAGTCCATCATGTCCTGATATGTCTCATCAAACAAATCCCCAAGTTTGATCTTATGCACGATCTCACCATTTTCCCGGTCAAGCTCGAGGATGAGATCCTCGGAATGGTTCTCCAGACTGTTTCCCGCAGTAAGGATATTTCCTCCCGGCGTCTTTTCCTCCACCGTATGGTGCGCTCCGTTTTTGACCAGATACGTTCTGCCAACTCGCCCCAGATAATCCATGTCGTACATCTGGACAGAATGCGGATTGGTAAAAGATGGTGCGGAAATCTCCCTCTCCATAAAAAGAAAACGCCCCTTTGACAACGGAAATATCCCGTAGCCCTTTGGTTTTCTCCTGAGATAATAACGTATTTTTCCCTCTCGGTCAAACACACACGGTTTGATATCGATTCCTCCGGCAATCAGTATATTTTTGAAGCGGGAATCTTTATTTATCTTCTTTGGAATAATAACATCTTCCAAATCCGGCGGAAGCGGCGCAGTCGTGAGCGGAAATCTCCGGCTGTCGCACGACTCCCCATTTTCATCCAGAAGCTCGATGACCACTTCGGTACTTCTTCCGGCATAGAGACCGAGAATCGGAATCCGGTGGCGTTTTTCCGGCGGATACTCGAACACGAAACTAGTATCTTCCATATCGCCTGTCACGGTCGCCCTCACACGATAATCCATGAGTGTTGTAAAAAGCACAAGCGCTGTCAGAGGCGCCTCCCCAAATGGATTTACCACTGCAAGAATATTATTAAATGTATACTTCTCGCTTCGCAGCTGCAGCTCCAAAAACCAGTCTTTTGCCTGTGAAGTCAGTGAATACATCTTCTCCTCATGTACATTTCCCTTGACCGAGTCCGTCTGGGCGCGCCGAAAGACCTCCTCATAATCAAGAGACCCTCTTTCCACCCACTCTTTCGGGCGGACTACGATCGTTCCACCATTGTCATGGTAAACCTCTTTTTCCCTAGCCTGCCTGAACTTACGAAATTCCCGTCGTTTTTGTCCGAGCTTCGACCTCAGTTTTTCTGATAAATTACCCATACATTCTCCTTAAACAGTTTTCCGTAAAACTGCCCTCAGCCTTCTCGTTTTATGATCTCCTCAAAGACCTGCCCGGCGCACTCGCAGGGCGTATTTTTTACAGTATCAAGAATCAATTCCGGGTGAAGCGGCGCTTCATATGCCGAATCTTTTCCGGTAAAATTCTGAATCTGTTTTTTGTAAAGTCCCTTTGGATCACGTTCCATGCAGGTCTCCAAATCCGTATCTACGTAAACCTCGATAAAATTTCCTTCGCCTGCCCGCTCTCTTGCAAACTGTCTCATCTTGCGAAACGGAGAGATAAACGATACCAGTGTAATGATCCCCGCATCCTGAAACAGCGCTGCAATCTCACTGATGCGGCGTATATTTTCATTTCTATCTTCATCGGTAAATCCCAGATCGGAATTGATCCCGCACCGTATATTGTCACCATCTAAAAGATACACTGCCTTTCCCGCCTCATTCAGAAGTTTTTCCAGTTCTACTGCTATGGTAGATTTTCCGGAGCCGGAGAGACCGGTAAACCAGACGACGACCCCCTTTTGCCCCAACACGGAACACCGCTCTTCATAAGACACTTTATTCGGATGCCAGATGATGTTTTCATTCTTGTTCCCTGAAACCATAACTTTCTCCATTAGCTGAATATAACTCCTTTATCCTTCAAGAGACTGCGGAGCAGGCGGACATTTTTTCCATAATCAAAATCACTGTCCTCTAACTGCATATCCGCCTTGATATCCGTTGTGATCTCACTTCCAACCCAGCAGATATCCATCTCGCCCTGAACGACCGTCTTTAAAATCTTACGGTCTGCTTCTGTCAGTCCGGTTGCAGTCACGATCAGGAGCATTCCGGCATCAAGCATAAGATTTGCCACCTCGCCAAAACGCCGGATCTGTTCTTTGTGGTTTTCATCTCCACCTGACTTCGTATCCGCACCTACACCATACAGATAAGAACCAATGCCCATATAGTACACATATCTTCCACTGTCTAACAGTGCTTTCTCAAGTGCCTTTGCCAAATCCTTCTTTCCGGTATTCTTTTCCCCGGTCAAAACGATCAGCTCCGGCCTCTGGGCATAATGCTCGATCCTTGATTCGATATCGATCTCGCTTGTCTCCCATTTATAGTTACGAAGCATCGCACCAGAACGGATATCACTGTCCTCATCCTCCAGCGCCTCGGTAATGATGCCGCCTCCAGCAATCTCGTAATTATCCACGATCACAAAACGGCTTGTGCCGGCACTTTCTTTTACGGTATCAAAAGCGATCGGCTTGTCGGTCTTTAAAATGACCTCGGCAACCTCATTTTTCTCGACTGCCTGTTTTTCATCCGTGGAGGAAAGGTTGGAAGAATTTATCACTCCCTTTACTTTCTCGATCTCCACCTTTACCTTTTCGCCGCCTATTTTCAAGTAATACAGTCTTCCGGTTTCAAAATTCTTTTTGCCAAGCCAGAAAATATTCGCTGCGATGCGGGAAGCAGTCTTTGGCTGTGGTTCTCCGGCAACCGCCATCAGTTCGCCTCTCGTAATATAAATCTGCTCCTTCATCGTAAATCCGATCGCCATTCCCGGTTTTCCCTCTTCGATCGGCTCCGTATGAAACGATTCAATCTTTTTGATATGGCTCTTCTTTCCCGACGGATAGAAGATCACCTCCTGACCGGCGCGGATCGTACCTGTCTCGATCGTTCCTGCCACAATCCTCCGGTCATCGCCATTCCTCGTAAATTTATACACATCCTGAACCGGCATCCGGAATGGCTGTCTGTCATGCTCTTCTTCACACTCAAACTCATCCAGAACCTCCAGAATACACCTTCCCTCGTACCAAGGCATCTTGTTGCTTGGTTTTACGATATTTTCTCCCTGAAAAGAACTTACCGGAAGCACAAAAGCCGGTGTGATATCGATCTGTGCCAGAAATTCAAGATACTCCTTTTTGACCTTATTGTAAACTTCCTCGCTGTAATCGACCAGATCCATTTTATTGATCACAACAGCGATCTGCTGAATGCCAAGCATGGAAAGCATATACGCATGTCTTCTGGAATTTTCCTGCACTCCCTCTTTTGCGTCGATCATAAGAAGCGCGGCCTGCGCACGGGCGGCTCCGGTGATCATATTTTTTAAGAACTCGATATGCCCCGGCGCATCCAGAATGATATAATCCCTCTTCTCGGTCTTGAAAAAACACCGCGCGGTATCGATCGTAATCCCCTGAGACTGCTCATCCTTCAAAGCGTCCAATAAAAAGGCGTATTCAAACGGTTTGGAATTTCTCCGGCACGTCTCTTTTACCTGCTCTAGTTTTCCTTCCGGCAGCGATCCGGTATCCGCTAGCAGACGACCCATCAGCGTACTTTTTCCATGATCCACATGCCCGACAATAACGATGTTCATATCTTCCTTTTTATTCATAATCTGTATCTGCTCCATTTCTCCACATGGTCTGTTTTTTACACATGACAGGTTTCATCACATATAGCCTTCCTTACGCAGCTCCTCAAGTCCGCCGCCCCCTTCCTTGTCTTGGGCGCGTCCTGACCGCTCTGCAATATTGGCAAATTTTCCAGTCTTAAGCTCCTCGATGATCTCACGTACATTTTTCGCAGTCGAATCTACCGTGCCTGTACACGGCGCGCATCCAAGCGAGCGGTAGCGTTTGCCCTCTCCCTGATCAAAATAGAGTGGAACAACCGGTATATTTTCCCTCTCAATATATTCCCATATGTCAAGTTCTGTCCAGTCGAGAAGCGGATGCACCCGCACATGAGTCCCCGGCGCAAAATCCGTCTTGTACTGGTTCCAAAACTCCGGCGGCTGATCTCCCACATCCCAGTCATTGTTCTTATCCCTCGGTGAAAAATAGCGTTCCTTCGAGCGGCTTCCCTCCTCATCCGCACGCACACCCACGATAACTCCGGTATAAGGCTCGATATTTACATCCTTTTCATAAACGCCCTTGCTGTGGTTAAAACGGTATCTCGGCCAGTTCGCATTCAGGGTATTTGCAAGCGCTTCGGTTTTCAGCGCCTTACAGCAGTCTAACCTCGTCGCATTTCCATCCGGAAACGTCGCCTTCTTTTCAAGGGCTTCTGTATTTTCACCATAGATCATATCCAAATTCCACTCGGCGGCAAGGCGGTCACGGTATTCGATCATCTCCTTGATCTTAAAATGCGTGTCCACATGAACGAGCGGAATCGGAACATGTCCAAAAAAAGCTTTTCTGGCGAGCCAGAGAAGTACCGTACTATCCTTTCCGATCGACCAAAGCATACACAGATTTCCAAGCTCACTGTATGCCTCCCTCAATATATGAACACTTTTATACTCCAACATATCCAAATGATCCATTTTTTTCCTCCATTCGCACACGTCTTTTCCCGGGCGCTGATTTGTATCTATCTATTTTTATATTTTACAGAAACGTGACAATTATGTCAATTTATTCTCGCATGCGTAATGAGCCAAGCGCACGCATGGAAACGCGTGGGTCAGGAACCATTTCCGACCTCATATACTTCCCCTGTTTCCCGGTCGTGATATAATGCATAAACAACACCGTCGCTCATGATCACTTTAGCTCCGTACTCTAATTCTTCCATGCTATAAAAAATAACGGTCTCGCTCACCGGATAATCCTCACGGTCATATTTGGCGGCATAGCGGTCGAGTGCATTCCTTGCAAAAAATGGATAGAGCGGATTATGAAACATCACGATGCCGCTGCCAAAGGCCAGCACGATTCCAAGCACACAACATATTATACCCACCGCCATTGATTTCTTTCTGTCAATGAGTACCCGCACGAGAAATCCGGCGGCAATTCCCAACATCATAAAGATAATGATAACAGGTAAAATGTTCAAAATTATGTTAATTTTGGAACTTTCTGCAATTCCCGCCGCACTGACCCTGTTTTCTACCATCTGATAAACACTGCTGATGACGATGGTCACTATGGGAACGACAAAACTTATTTTTTTCAAAAAAACCGCCGCCAAGCAGCCAAAAACCGGCATCAGGACGATCACTTGCGGCAGATCAAAAGAAAAATAGAGCTGCATATATTCCCACATGCCCACCAGAGAAAATACGATGATCAACAGCCCCTTCGATATTTTTTTAAACCGTTCCTTCATGTTCTTCCTCCATTCACACTTACATTCCGTGTATGCGTTCTGCACAATGGCTCAGCTTTACTGAGACTATTATAGATGACTTGCGGGAAAATTACAAGAATTTTCCAATCGCCGGATCAGAGAAATACATTAGCGAGAATCGGCAGCATAAACGCAGCCACCGTGTAAATCACATGAAAAAGCGCCGCCACAAATCCCATGACGATCCGCCTAAATATAGTCTCACAGGAAATCAAAATCGTATTGATCACCCAGTCTGCCACCGCACAAATTCCCAATAACGTATACATCCTGACCCCGGCAATATCTTCAGACTCCAGTATCCAAAAGCAAACGATAATGACTGCCAGATTAAGCACCACCCAAAGAATGAGATCCGTCCGGCACGCTGTCACTTTTTCAACAAATGCGTTTACTAAACAAAAGCCGGCAGCCACCATGATAAAAAAGGCATATATATCCAGTGTTTCCTCCGAAGCGATCAGCCATACCATTCCGACTAAAAGAGCCACGATTCCAATCATTGCCCGGTACAAAGGCGTCAGTTGTTTCATTAACTTTTCATACATAAACTTTTCACGCATATGTTGTCCATTCCTCCCTATCCATGATTTCTCTTATATTTCCGATGCCGACAAGCTTGATTCCGGCTAGGTCTATGCTGCCGCTCTTTTCGATTGCTTTTTTATTTGCTGCGGGAAGAATGCATGTCTTGTATCCGGTCTTCACCGCTTCCGCCACTCGTTTTTCGCACTGTGGAACTGCGCGAACCTCACCTACCAGTCCCACCTCGCCGAATATGACTGTCCGGTCATCCATCGCCCTGCCGCTCTGGCTTGATATGAGCGCGGCAATGATCGCAAGATCCAATGCCGGCTCGGTGATCCGCATCCCGCCCGCTACATTTACGTACGCATCACTGTCCGACAGCCGGAGTCCCAGCCTCTTCTCAAGTACCGCGATCAGAAGGTTGACCCGGTTATAATCGGTGCCTGCCGCTGTCCGCCTCGGCATATTAAAATAGGTATGGCACACAAGCGCCTGTACCTCGATCATGAACGAGCGGCTTCCCTCGATCGCACATGCCACCACAGAACCGGACTCCCCGACAGGCTTTCCCTGCATCATATATTCCGAAGGGTTCGGAACCTCTACAAGCCCCTTTCCTTTCATCTCAAATACGCCAATCTCATTCGTCGAGCCGAAACGGTTTTTTACCCCGCGGAGGATCCGGTACGCGGCGGTCTGGTCTCCCTCAAAATAAAGCACCGTATCCACCATATGCTCTAACATCCTCGGCCCCGCCACATTTCCCTCTTTCGTCACATGTCCCACGATAAAAATACTGATATTCCTGCTCTTTGCGACCCGCAAAAGAATCGAAGTGATCTCCCTGACTTGGCTGATGCTCCCGGGGGCGGCATCCACATTTTCATCGTACATCGTCTGGATCGAATCCACGATCACAACCTCTGGCTGCACCTTTTCGATCGCACCATCGATCGCTGATATTCCGGTTTCGGAGAGAAGATAAACCGACTCCCGGAACTCACCGATCCGGTTTCCCCGCAGTTTGATCTGCCCCAGCGATTCTTCGCCTGACACATAAAGCACTTTCCTCTCGCAGTCAGAAAGCTCCTTGCACATCTGGAGTAAAAGCGTTGACTTTCCGATTCCCGGATCTCCGCCTACCAGTACGAGTGAACCCGGCACGATGCCGCCGCCCAAGACACGGTCTAATTCTCCGATGCCGGTCATCATCCGCTTCTCATTTTCAATCGTGATATCCTTCATCCGCGAGGGTTCGGGCGCCGCTCTCAACGCGATGGGTTTTCCCCGCCCCGCAGATGTTTTTGATACCGGCGCCTCAACAAGCGTATTCCACTCACCGCAGCCGGGACACTGTCCCTGCCATTTACTAACCTCTGTCCCACATTCTTTACAATAAAACAGGTTTTTTGCCTTTGCCATATATTTCTCCATTTACATAAACTTCACGATGCGAAAACGACGACGTCAATTTGAGCCTTTCAAATCGGCGCCGTCGTATTGTACTGTTCGTTTTAAATTATAACTAACATTTTTTAACCTTGATCGAGGCCTGTTTTCCCTCATCCAACTCAATGCTTACATTCAGTTTTCCACCCAGATTCGTCTTCATACTTCCGATCTCCATATCATCAAGAATGACTTTGTACGCCTGTGATGGTTCAAGTTCAAGTGTAAAACTGAGATCGGATGCAGCCTCTACCTTAAATGACACTTCGGAACCATTGTCGATAAAATTCGTAACTGTACTTCCGGGCACCGATTCATATACGAAGAGTCCATTTTTCTCAAGCTTGGTTATTTCATGAAAGGTCTTTACTTTATACAGATCACCTTCATATTCAAAATCCGTCTTTTTGGTCTTTGCATCCAGAAGATAATTTCCAAAACTCAAAGAGCCATTCTCTTCTTTACGAATCAATTCCTCTACAACGCTCATAGCAGTATCCTCCTTAGTTTCTTAAGTCTCTCCCCCCAATGTGAGCAGTTTGTTTCTTACTATAATTATAGCAAAGAACTGTTTATATTGCCATCCTTTTTTTATGAAATTTTGATGACACTTTCACCGCAGATCACGCCTTTGAAATCTGGATTTCTTTATTTTTCAAAGAAATTTTCACCGTGTCGCCGATACTGACATTTCCGTTGACTACCTCCTCGGCAAGACGGTCTTCGATCTGGTTCTGGATCGCCCGCCGGAGCGGTCTTGCACCATAATCTTTATCAAATCCCTTGTCTGCCACAAATCCAATGACATTTTTTCCATAGCGCAACGTGATATCCATCTGTGCTTTCACCCGTTTCTTAAATGAGTCAAGCATATTTTTGGCGATATTATAAATATTTTCTTTCGTGAGGGCATGGAATACGATAATTTCATCAATACGGTTGATAAATTCCGGTTTGAAGATGTGTTTTACCTCCTCCATAACTCCCTCTTTCATCCTCTTATGATCCTGCTCGGCATCCTCTTCTTGGAGAAATCCAAGCGTTTTCGGAGAAATGATCCGGTTTGCGCCCGCATTGGAAGTCATGATAATGATCGTATTTTTAAAATCCACTTTTCTTCCCTGTGCATCGGTCAGATGACCATCTTCCAAAATTTGTAAAAGCATGTTGAAGACGTCCGGATGCGCCTTTTCGATCTCGTCAAAGAGCAGCACAGAATATGGTTTCTGCCGCACTTTTTCACTGAGCTGTCCACCCTCTTCATAGCCTACATAGCCCGGCGGCGAGCCAACCATTTTTGAGACACTCTGCTTTTCCATATATTCTGACATATCTACCCGGATGATGTCTTTCTCCGAGCCAAAGACCGCTTCTGCCAAAGCTTTGGAAAGTTCCGTCTTTCCTACCCCGGTAGGCCCGAGGAACAAAAATGAACCGATGGGGCGTCTGGGATCCTTAAGGCCCACCCGGCCTCTCCGCACTGCACGGGATACCGCCTCGACTGCCTCATCCTGTCCGACCACGCGCTCATGCAGGATACGCTCTAACCTCTGCAGCCGCTTCGTCTCATCCTTTTCAAGACGGCTTACCGGAATCTTCGTCCATTTGGCGACAACCTCCGTAATGTGCTGTTCGGTCAATACATTATCCTTTTTCTTCTGCTTTCTCTGCCACTTCCTCTGCTCTTCCTCAAATTCTTCCCTAGCCTCTTTCTCCTGTGCATGGATCGAAAGCACCAATTCCATATCTCCTTTGATCAGCGCTTTTTCTTTGGAGTCCTCTAACTCCCATATTTTCTCCTCCAGACGGGAAAAGACCTGATCCCTTTTTAAGACGCGACCCAGACGCAGTTTCGCAGACGCCTCATCCATAAGGTCGATCGCCTTGTCGGGAAGAAACCGGTCGTTGATATACCGGTCTGACAATTTCACCGCAGCCTCGACTGCCTCATCACTGATCTTAATCCGGTGATATGCCTCGTACTGGTTCTTCAAGCCCTTGAGCATACTCACGGTCTGTACGACCGAAGGTTCTTCGATGACAACCTGCTGAAACCTGCGCTCAAGTGCCGCATCCTTTTCCACCCGCTTACGATACTCATCCCTTGTCGTAGCCCCGATCACCTGAAGCTCCCCCCGGGAGAGAGATGGCTTTAGTATATTGGAGGCATCCAGTGCGCCTTCTGCACCGCCGGCTCCGATCACCGTATGAAGTTCATCGATAAACAATATGACATTTCCGGCGGATACTGCTTCCTTTACAGCACGTTTGATCCGTTCCTCAAATTCCCCGCGGTATTTGGAGCCTGCCACCATTCCGGAAAGGTCAAGCGAGAGAATACGCTTTCCAAGCATCGTCTCCGGTACGGAATTTTCGGCGATACGGATTGCAAGCCCTTCGGCGATCGCTGTCTTTCCCACTCCGGGTTCTCCCACCAGACATGGATTGTTTTTCGTCCTCCTGCTCAGAATTTCGATCACCGTCTCGATCTCATCCTCCCGGTCAAATACCGGGTCAAGCTTACCCTCTCTGGCATACTCCACCAGATCTCTTGAGTACTGATCCAAAACAGCAGTATTTGAGCGGGTTCTCTTTCCATTTCCCCGGCTGTTCGCAAACTCTGCTTTTGCGGCATTGAGATCTGCGCCAATCGTAATGATCGCATCCACATACATTTTCTGCACATTTGCACGAAGAGAGTCTAAGATGGCAGACGCACCCGTATCCCGGGATTTGAGAATTGCCAAAAATAAATGCTCCGTTCCAATCTTTTCATCTTCATTTTTCTCTGCGATCTGCTCCGCCGCCAAAACCGTGTCTTCCAGTCTCGGTGTGATATCGCAGTCGCTCTGGCTGACATGCTCTACCCCTCTTCCAGCACTGAGTTCTTGAAGTGCCTGCATCATCATCGATTTTTTAATGCCATTTTCTTTTAATATTCTGGACGCCGTCCCGCTGACAGCCATCAAGCCATAGAGCAGATGTTCTGTCCCAATCGCAGTCGTTCCCATTTTTGCTGCTGTCTCTCCTGCTTTATTTAACGCCCGTTCCGCATTCGCTGTGAAATCTCTTCTCACTTTTTATATTTCCTTTCTTTGCCCCGGAACTAGAAATCCATATCATCCAGTTCCTTTTTTCCCTTGCCAATCTTTCTCTTTAATATCATGTTCAGTATAACGATCAGAAGCACAATGACTAACACCATCAAAGCGACAAGGGCCGCATAGACCCATGCGCCGGAATCAATGTGGGGTTCCTCGGACACCGTCCCCCCTTTGTTCACCTTCTGCGTCATCGTCCCGGTATAGCGCTGAATCGTCTTTTCCTGCCGGTCATACTGGTAAAGCGTGGGTTCTGCCCCCGCTCCTTTCAGATACATCAGAAGATAATTATTATCCAGATCATTTTCCATCGTATAGGCGGTTACATTTTTCCCCTCCAGATCTACCGAAGTTTTTACATAACCGGATGGAATGACGGTCTCATCCTGCACATCCACAACCTCAAACTGGTACTGGTTCTGTATAAACACAGAGCCATCTTTCTCATACACAGAAAATGTAATGTCAGAAGTCCCTTTTTCCTCCTGTTCACGCACCTTTGTCTCCGACTCGCTCTCCTTGAGAACCTTGATCTTAAATACGCGCTTATCACCGGATTCTGCTGTCACGACAACTTTAATGTTATTTTCACCTACGAGGAGTTCTTCATTATCTTTGATCCGGACAGCCGCTTTTTTATTGGAGGCGATATAATTAAAATACAGGATACTCGTGTTGCAGTCAACCTTAACCGTATAATCAAGCACATTTGTATCAAATTCCGGCGTCATGGAAAGGCAGTCAAAACGCAAGGATTTGAGTTTATTGTTCGTGCTGAGTACCGGATCCGGCGTCTCTTCCGGAGAGGGCGCTGTCCCCACTTCTGACGGATCGCCGGTCTGTCCTTCATCCGCTTCCATCACGCTGACCGAAAAGCGGTTTGAGGATATGGAAAATTTCGTTCCGGAAGCGTTGCTCACTTCCACGCCGCTGTCCGCCTCTACCATACCAGTCCCCGCCATAAGGGCTTTAAATTTGAGGGAATACGTGCGCTTTTTCACCGCGTCGCTGTTTTTGACTGACGATATGTGAAGAACACCATTTCCGCCGCTTACCTTCTTTCCTCCCTCAACGAACTCCATGATCTGCGCATCATAGAGAACATCCATTTTCACATCGCTAAACTCTTCGGAGGAATCGACCCGGCACACGACAGTAAATTCCCCCCCTACCCGGATCTCCTGCTTATCCACCGTAAATTCCACTGACGCACTTGCCGCAAGAGCTTTCCGGCAGGGCAGACAGACTGTCATGACCGCCATAAGAAAGACCACCGCATATCCTGCTATTTTTCTTTTCATAACTTCCCCATTTCCGCAAAGCGGCACCGAAGCCGCTTTTGCTCTATTATTACACAAATCTCTTTATTTCGGCGCCGCGCATGTCTCTGCCGGCATATTCGTATATACCGGAATGGAAAAGACAAGCGGAACGGAATCTAACATTCCATTGTACGCATTCTTTGTCTTAAGAGCCTCGGAGTTCGCCGCCTCTACATTTGTCATGTACTGGTGGCTGTAAGTACTCGTAGCTGTCACATTAAACTTTTGCAGATAACCGGTATTTTGCCCGCGGTTTATATAATTGCTTCCGATATACATACCCCCGCCGACGATCGAACGGTAACGGTTATTCCACGGACGGAGGAAGGTCGTCCCCTCGCTCGCCCATTTCAGACCGTTCAGTGCCGGAGAGGCACCGCTGTAGGCACCGATATTATAAAAATTAAAGATTCCCGGATAGCTGTCTGTCGTTCCCGTCACAGCAATACTCGTCGTCGTCGCACTGGTCACGACCTCCTGCTTAGAACGGGAGGCAAGATGGTACGGACTGACGCCGGACTCCTTTGCGGCGTCTAAAAATGCAGCTGCATAACTTGTCTCTTTTTCCGCTCCGGTCACATCATCGATATACGTAAATGTCGTATTGGCAAACGGTGTATTCGATAAAATCTGATTGACACCGTCAAGCGTCTGATACTGCGCCTGATATTCGAGCATCTCAAACTGGAAAATCGCCTCTGTCGTCAGGAAATTTCTCGGATCCATGTAATACATGATCGCTTCGCGGGAAGCCGCCACCCATGTACTGCCATCAAAAACTTTCCATTTTCCGGTTTCGGCATCATAAGCGCCTTCCTCCATTGATTTCCATGCCGCCGACTTGGAATTTGAAATGAGATTCAAGCCGAGCTTCGATTCGCCCGCCACTGCGGTATTCCAGTCAAGCCCTGTCTGAAATGCGGTAAACTGCCAATATGGATAAGACGCATGGAGTTTCCTCAAAGCTTCCTTATAGGAATCCGGGAAGCCCTGTCTCGTCATCTCCTCCTCAAACTGCGCTTCGCTCAGTACGGTCACAGCGACTTTTTTCTGCACCCTCGTTTTCGCCAGTTTGATATATTTTGCCTGTACATATCCTTTGCAGGTCTTTCCATAATAATCAAAAGAAATCTGATACCACTGTTTCTTTTTTACCGTCCTGACTTTAATGACATTTACATACTGCTTTTTGGCAAGAACCATGATACGGCCGTTGACCTTATAATAGGGCTTTGAATTTCCCGGCTGTTTCCTCACCCTCAATGCGGTTTTTACGCCTGTGACAACACCGCCGACCGGCTTCTTTGGTACAGGTTTCAGCTCTGTACTCTTTATGTAGCCCTTTCTGGTCTTTTTCTTATAACGGAAACTGATCTTAAACCATTTTGTTTTTCCCTTTGTCTTCTCTGCTATTATTTTTACACTTTTATTCTTTTTTAAAACAACCTTTTGATTTTTGACGACCAGTGCCTTTCCCGATGTGTTTTTCTGGATGACCGACTCCTTTAACAACTTTGCAGACACATTGATCTTCTTGTACGTCGTCTTTGTCCGATATACCGTGACAGGCGTACTCTGCGGTGCCGGCGTCGGTGTTGGTGCCGGAGATTCGGTCGGCTGTGGTGTAGCCACAGGAGCAGGCGATGCCGCAGGTGCGGAAGAGGACACGCCACCAAGCGTAATATATGCTGCCGCCACATATCCTTCTTTCCCATTATAAACGATCTTATACCATATTCCATTGTTATCCGATCCGCCCGCCGTGTCAATCACTGTCACTTGGCTTCCATTAGGGATCACGTCGATCACCGGGGAACTAGTCCCCACGCCAGACCGCATATTCAGCGTGCCTCCATTTGTGACCACCGTCCCTGTCTGGTCTGCGTACGCAGTCTGCACACCGCTGCACCATACAAGCACGCCGCACAAGATCATACTGAATACTGCACAAATCCACATATTTCTCTTCATAATCATCGCTTTCCTTTCCTATATCACTTCCGTCTTATCGTTCTTTCACTGCTGTCATATATATCCTCTCGTCTTCTGGAACCGGGGCCTTTGTCATGTCCTCCCCAAAACAGTCCTTCGGCGTAAGACCTGCCTCCAAGAGAAGTTCCCTGACCCGCTCTGCCCGATACGCCCTCTGCCTGTGGCATTCATCATATCGGCTATACCGGCCATCCTCGTCACGGATAAACATTGTGAGAAGG
The DNA here is from genome assembly GCA_023664685.1 of Roseburia sp. Classification (GTDB taxonomy): domain Bacteria; phylum Bacillota; class Clostridia; order Lachnospirales; family Lachnospiraceae; genus Eubacterium_F. The sequence goes on from JAMPFC010000021.1 coordinate 18,688, forward strand.
TATTCATTGAGCCTTTCCCCGCTGTCGTAATCATTGTCCCAGATGACCATGTAGTCCTCTTCCTCCTCCACGCGGACTTGATTGCCCAAAACTGCGGAGAAACAATACTCCGTCTTCATATCAAAAAGGAAAATCCCATCCCCGGACAGGTTGTCCCTGACATGGGAAAACATCTGCACCAGTTCCTGCTCCTCCAAAAGATAATTGATCGAATCACATATACATAGTACCACATCTGCCGGTTTATGCAACGAAAAATCTGTCATATCTTGATTTAAATATAAAATATCCCGGGAAGCCTTCTGCTTTTGTTCTGCTGCCGCGAGCATATCTGGCGAGAGATCGATCCCCGTCACCTCATACCCGGCGTCCAAAAAACGCCTGCACATCTCGCCTGTTCCGCAGCCAAGCTCACACAAATGCCCGCCTTTTTTTCCCTGCCTCTCCAGATAAGAAGCTAGTTTCCAAAACCACTGATCGTAAGGGATCTCTGACATCATCCGGTCATAAATACCCGCAAATTCCTCATACATACTTTCCTCATTTCTGCCAGACGAGTAAATCCACCTTGCGCACCTAACAAACTTCGATTTCTTTATCCAGCGAAAAGGAATACAATACCTTCCGCACAACTTCTCTGCCGGTAATTCCCCTGAGCGCTCTGGCATACAGTTCCATCTGCTTTTGATACCGTTCCACGAGGACATGCTCCTGCCCCGCGTCCAGATGGTCTGTCTTATAATCCATAAGGACGATTCCCTTCTCCGTCTCATAAAAGGCATCCATGATCCCCTGTATCAAAACCGCTTCGTCACTGGCGGTATCCGGCAGGACTTCTTTTGCTTGGACGCTGATCACAAAGGGCTGTTCCCGGTAAAGCGTTCCGGCACTCCACGCCTCCCGCATCTCCTTCCCCAATGACGTCTGAAAGAAACGCATCAGTTTATTGACATTGATATATGACAATTCCTCGCGTCTCACCCTGCCCTCTTCTGCCATATGCGACAGCTCTTCTTCCAATTTTTGGAAAGACATTTCTACCGAAAAGTCGAGACCCGACATCACCTGATGCCATACCGTACCGTATCCGGCTCCAGCAAGCGCCTGATTCTCGGATTCTCCTTCTCTGGCAAATGCCGGTATGGGCGACTGGTTCTCAAGAGCATCCGAATACAGGATCGTGAAATCCTCTTCCGCACTCTCCTCCATCGAGCGCTTCTTGATCTCCGACACAGACATCTTCGTCGGAATCTCTCCGGTCTCCTCCGCCTGAAATCCGTCAAGCACATCAAGCATGTCTCTTAATGGCTGATTATAGGTGAAATTTGTGTCAAAATTGTTCAGCATCACTTCGTCTGTCAGGATGTCCGCCTGACGCCGGAGTTCTGCCCGCTCTAACTGCTCCGGTTCGATCTGGTGTATGCAGAATAATTCATTCTCCCGGATCGCAGGAAGCACCCAGTCAAAATAGCATTTCGCCCGAATCCGCTGAAAATATCCGGTAGAACGCGGGATTTTTTTCTCCTCCACACAGCCTGTCAAAACCAGTTTTTCTTTCGCCCTCGTCATCGCCACATAAAGAACCCGGAGTTCCTCCCCCAGATCATCTTGAAGGTTCATTCTGGCGATCGAGCGGTAAAAAGTGTGATTGAGCGAAATTCCTTTTTCATGGTCGACAACCGGCGCGGCGATTCCCACATCTGGATTTACCATGAGAAACGGTCTCTTATGCCCACCGGTGATCCCTCTTCCCATTCCGGCAATGATACACACCGGAAACTCCAATCCTTTGCTCTTATGTATTGTCATTATACGGACTACATTTTCCCCGCTGCCCGGAAGATTCGCCTCTCCAAGATCCTCCTCCCGTCTCTTGATGCCGCTGATATAGCGGACAAACTGATGTAGCCCCTTATATGAAGTGCTGTCGAACTCTCTGGCAACCTCCATCAAAAGTTCCAGATTTGCCTTTCGCTGGCTTCCGTTTTTCATTGCCATCAAAAGATAGTCGATATGTGTACTTTCGTAAATATCCTGAATAATATCCGCCACCGAGGCATAGGTCATCTTCTCTCGGAATTTTCCAAGTTTTTCCAAGAAATCTTTTATTTTTTCCCCGAGTTCATCCTCTTCTTTATAGGAAAGAAGCGAATCATAAAAATCTTTTTTCTTTTCCCCGCCCCGTATGACTGCAAGCTCATCATCGGTAAACGCAAATGCCGGACTCCGTAAAACCGCCGCAAGCGGAATATCCTGTCTCGGATTGTCAATGATCTGAAACAGGCTGACCATGATCGAAATCTCCCGCGTGTCAAAAAATCCCCGCGTGTTTTCCATGTGTACCGGAATCCCCTCTGCGGTCAGCGCATCGTAAATCTGCTGCCCAATCGCCTTTGTACTCCGCGCCAGAATGACAATATCCCCATACCGTGCCGGACGGTAAGTCCCATCCTCATATACATATAACGGATTTTCCTCTCCGGTATACTCCCGGATCAAACCGGCGATCAGCTTTCCCTCGTAACTGCCATCCTCTCTCCCATTGACCATGTATACATCGATTCCCTCTGCTGTCCGCTTTTCTGTCTCCGGGAAGCCCGCCCCTGTACGCAATTTGGCGTCCTCATCGTACTCGACGCCGCCAAGCTCCCGGTGCATGATCTTTTCAAAAACAACATTTGTCCCCTCTAGTATGATATCCCGGCTTCGGAAATTTTTGCTCAGGTTCACCAAACGTTCCGGCGCCCCCTCCTCCGTCCGGTAGCGGCGCAGTTTTTCCAAAAACAGATCCGGCCTTGCCATACGGAACCGGTAAATGCTCTGTTTGATATCGCCCACCATAAAAAGATCATTTCCAGACGCCACACTTCCTAAAAGCATGTCCTGAACAAGATTACTGTCCTGATATTCATCGATCATGATCTCGGCAAACTGCTCTGACAATTCTTCGGCGGCATCTGTGCGCCGGATCTCCCCATCCGGCGTCTCTTCGACAAGGATTTCCATCGCCATCTGCTCCAGATCGCTAAAATCCGCGAGGGAACGCTCTTCTTTTTTTGCCTGAAACCTCTCCATAAATTCCTCAGTCAGATGGATAAAGGCGAGAATGATGCCGCGCATGTTTTGAAACTGCCGGAGCTGTTCTTCAAAAGTGCAGTCAAAAAGTTCTCCTTTCAAGGTCTTCACCGCATCCTTTACCGCATCCCGCATTCCTTTTACCGTTTCTTTCAGTTCTTCGTCACTGTCCGGCTGCCTCTTTGCCGGAAGCCTTCCAAACCGGATCAGGCACGTCTTTTTTCCAATCTTATCATAATCCTCTTCATCACAGAGGGAAACAAACTGCTCTCTCTCCTCGAAAAGCAGCTCGCGATACCAAAATGGCCCGCCCGGCCGGTCGCACAGCTCTAGCATGACCCCATACTCTTCCATGATCCCGCGAAAAACATGATGCGTATAAACAATATTTCTCCGGACAAATTCCGATTCTTTAAGCTCCTCCACCGTATCCATCTCCAGAAAATGCGCCAGACGCCCAAGAAATTTTTTGGGAAATGGTTCGCTCATCGCCTTGTCATACAGCATAAGGATAAGCTCCTCGATCTCCCGGTCGCTCTTTACAAACCGGCTCATGACCGCCATATCCATAAATTCCGGCGAAGCTTCCTCGTATTTTTCCTCGAGCAGCTCCTTCATCACATCCTCCCGCAAAAGCCCCATCTCGCTGTCTGTCCCGACACGGTAAGCGGGATCCACCCCTGTCCGGTGAAAGTAATTCTGTATCACGTAGCCGCAAAAACTATGTATCGTGGAAATCTGAGCCATCGGTACAAGCATGACCTGACGTCTCAGGTGTTCATTGTCCGGCTCTCTCCCAAGAGCCTCCTCTAATGCTTTCAAAAGCCGCTCTCTCATCTGCGCCGCCGCCGCTTTTGTAAATGTAACGATCAAAAATTCATCGACATTGACCGGATGCTCCGGGTCTGTGATCCGGGATAAAATCCTCTCGATAAGCACCGCCGTCTTTCCGGAACCTGCCGCCGCCGAGACGAGGATACTGCAGTTTCTGAGCCGGATGACCTGCTCTTGTTCTTTCGTCCACTCCATTATCTCCCGCCTCCTTCCAAATCCTCTTCTTCACTCAAAGCCTTCCAGATCTCTTCCTCATTTTTCTCTTCCAGTTCCCGGCATTTATCCGCAAATTCTGCTCTCTCCATCCCGCAAATGCTCTGCAGGCTGCAATAATCACAGCCGGTCTCCTGCCTCATGGAATATGGCTGCACATGGATCCTCCCCTCCATGATCTGCTGTCCAAAGTCCGCCGCCATTTTAGTCGTGTGCCGGATCAGCTGCTCCCATTTTTCATCGCTCATTACCTTCGCATACCGTCCCATTTCTCCCTTTGACGTTATATTTACCGGAATGCACTGTGACTTCGCCCCATTGGAAAGTTCTCCCCCGACACCAAAGACAGAGTCCAGTTTTTGAAGTACTCCGGCGCGTTCATTGGCGTAACCATTGCATTTGTATTCGCCGAGCATCTGCTCCTGAAGATCGGCTTCCTCTTCCGGATTCTCAAAACGGAGAACCGGATCTTTCACATAATAATAAAACATTCCTGCCGGAACGACTGCCTTGTCTGCCTTTTTGCTCTTTTCCATATCCAGTGCCGCCGCCATATAAAGGACAAGCTGCATCTGGAGTCCGTGGAATACAGAGTTCAACGACAGCTTGATGCCTCCGGTTTTATAATCCACAACCTTTACATAAACCTGATCCTCATCTTCATAAATATCAATTCGGTCGATAACTCCGGAAAAGACAAGCTTTTTTTCACCGTCCAGATGGATCTTCATGCTTGGCAGATTATCGTGATAGGAAAATCCCGCTTCGCAGTACTCCTGTTCAAAAGCCCCCCGCCGCATCTGCTCGGAAATTGCCCAGATCGTCCGGTTCATCATGCGCTTTATCCTCGTTATCATATATTCGATCCGGTGCGACTGGTGAAAAAGGACGTCACGGTATCCCCCGACTGTCCGGTCTACGCATTCTGACACCATCGAAGCAATCTTCTCTTCATCGAGATCACGCCACCTAAGATTCTTTGCCCGCATCTCATCAGAAATTTCTTTCAGGGTATAATGAACCACATTTCCAAAATCCGGCGCCTCCACCGTGTACTCCTCGCGCTCTTTGAGCGACAGTCCATACATGATAAAATACGAATACGGACATTTCGCAAACTGCTCAAGTCTCGTAATGCTGCCATATAACTCTTCACCGTATAATTGCTGCAGTGCCTTTTCGGATAATTTACCCTCTCGGTTTCCCTGAATATGGCCAGCAAACGCCCGGCTGATCCACTCTTTTTCCCTGCCGGAACGATAATCTTTCCACAGTTCCCACCAGAGTTCCCTGTCTGCGCCGGTGCGGCAGCTCTCCTTTGAAAAGCCGGATATAAGAAACCCAAGTCCCCGGTCTGTTCCAAGAATCCCCTTTGCTTTCTCGTCCTCTTCCGTAAAATGCTCCGCATATTCCGTCGTCAATTTCGTAAAGATATTCTGTATTTTCCCAAGCACATAAGAGGGCTGTCTCATCTCACCCCCCGCATTGCTCTCGCTATAGGTAAAAATAAGTTTGTCAGAAGGCTTCGTAAAATTCAGGTAAAGATAAAACAAATCATTCGCCGCCTTTTTTCTTCCGCTCGGTGCCAGTGAAATCCCCATCTGCTCGATCTTTCTGCGCTCTCTGGCATTTATGATGCCCGGCGGCTGCATTTTCCCCGGCACAAGATCATCGCTGAAACCGACAAAAAAGAGAACTTTGATATCCTTCAACCTCGTTCTCTCGATATCTCCAATGACCACTTGATTTTTTTTCGGGGGGATAAATCCCACCAGTCCTTCCGACAGGCCCGCCGATAAAATCTGCCGGTACTCCTCTACGTCGACTGTCTCCTCCCCCAAAAGCTCGATCATCTCATCAAAAAGGTTCATCACCACCTTATACACACTCCGGTATTCCTTCGCAAGAATATCCTCCCCCTGCGCCTCAAACACCTCGCTCTGTGACAGCATCCTCTCATATACTTCCTGCCTCACAAGAAACGAATAGAGTGCCTTTGTGTATTCTCCCACCGTCTTCTTTTTTCCCTTAAAATCCTCAAACAGTTCCCTGACACTATCGCACAGCCTGCTTCTGGACGCATTGATCTCCTCCAGTGAAAGCTCTCGGATCTGTCGTTTCCACTCTTTATCATAAGAAGAAAATCCTCTTTTTCCCGCAGCCAGTACATAATTTTCCAGACAATCCGTCTCCTCTTTGGACAATGGTGACAACCCGCACCGCAGGAAACGGAACGTACTCTCATAATCCATATTTTTCTGGAGCATTTCCAGTACTGCCTGAATATATTCCGCCACCCAGTTGGCGCCAATACTTTTTTTGTCATCCATAAAATACCGGATTCCCATTTTGGAAAATTCCCGTGACAAAACATGTTCATAAGAGGGGATATCCCCTGTGATCACTGCAATATCTTCAAACCGATATCCCTGTTCCACGGTCATCCACCAGATCGTGCGCGCCACATATACCGCTTCGTCCTGCGGTTTCTTTCCCACATAAAGGCATATGTCCTCCGTCTTTTTATTCCATGTATCCGCCGGATAACAAAAGATATTTTTTTCAAGAAAGGCAAGCTCTCCATCCTCTTTAAAACGGTATGGTTTCTTCGCTTTCCCTTTTCCAGTGACGACAGGCTCTCCTACTTCGATCGGAATGGCATTTGCTACTTTTGTCAAAGAAGCAATGGTCTCGCCGCTGATGCCAAAAATGTGGCCCCGCCGCCCGGTGAGATCGGTCGTAACCGTGATATATATATCCTGACACAAGCCCATCAGGCGCGCGATCAGTTCATACTGCGTCGGCGTAAAGCCGGTAAAACCATCCAGACAGATCACAGACCCACGGATCCCTTCCATTTCCTGCACGATATCTGTAAGCTGCACCGTCAACTCCTCCGCCATCATATACGTATCGCCCATCTTTTCCTTAAAGCAGTCATAAATCCACCGGATATCCTCAAATTTTTTCCCAAGCTCCATAAGCTTCTCAAAGTCCTCTTCTTTCCGGAGACCGTACTGTTCCAGTTCACACAAAAAAGACTTACATTCATCTAAAAATCCGGGTTTATCGATCCCTCTTTTAAAATATGTAAGCCGGTCTTTCTGCTCTGCAAATACTTTCCGCAAAAGCATAGTTTTTCCCATATCTTCCAAAATCGTTTTCATGCGCGCGGGAAACTGCTCAAACACCCGAAATGCCATCCGCTGAAAGCTGAGTACGTCGATATTTAAAATTCCCCTCCCCCCGCTTTTTTCCACGAAGGTCTTCTGGGTCTCCAGCGTAAACTGATCCGGCACAAGTATAAAATACTGCTTATCCCTGTGTTCTGCCGCTTCTCTGCTTATCATATCATATAGAAAAGTACTCTTTCCGCTTCCCGCACTTCCAACTATAAACTGTAATGCCATAATATCCTCAATTCTGCGCTGCTTTTTGCGCATAAGTTCTATTTTCCAAAGCCCTTACATATACTATAACAAGATAGAATCTACACTCCATAAAAGGGGGAATTATCCACATGTCAAAAACCAAAATCGTTGTTTTCCAAATGAAAGAACTCGTATATACCGGTATATTCGTAGGACTCGGCATTTTACTCATCGTTTTTCTGATCGTTATGTTCTATCCTTCCGGTAATGATACCGCACAGGAGGCAGGCGGGGAAGAAACTGCTGTCTACACGCCCGGCATCTATAACTCACAGATGCAGTTAGGGGATACCACTCTGAATCTGGAGGTCGTGGTGGACGAAAGCCAGATCAAGTCCGTAGCCCTTGTAAATCTCGATGATTCCATAACCACAATGTACCCGCTCGTAAAACCATCCCTAGAATTTCTGGAAGAGGAACTGGTAGCCGGCACCCCGATCGACCAGATCGCTGTCAATGAAAAAAGTAAATATACCCAGACCATGCTCATCGATGGTATTAAAAATGCTCTCGCCAAGGCAAAAGTCAGTTCGTAATCTTTTCCGGATTCACCCGCTCAAGGTCTGCCTTCCATAACGCATCCGAAGCGTCACTCGGCATCCGCAGATCTCCACGCGGCGAGACAGCAACCGAACCAACTTTAGGCCCATCCGGAATACAGGAACGCTTGAACTGCTGCCGGAAAAAACGGTGGTAAAAAGTATGAAGCCATTTATATATTGTCTTTTCCCCATAAACATCCTGAAACGTATATGCCGCCATCCGGAACACTTTGGATGGCATAAAGCCAAATCGGAGTATATAGTACAGATAAAAATCATGAAGCTCATACGGGCCTACGATATCCTCCGTCTTCTGTGAGATCCTGCCGTCCTTTGGCGGCAGAAGCTCCGGACTGACCGGCGTGTCAAGGATATCATAAAGCACCCGCTTTAACGTCTCATTTTTCTCTTCATGGTCTCCCTTTCCGTGATCTCCGCCGCACGTATCCGCATAATACTGCACCAGATAACGGACAAGGGTTTTTGGCACGGAACAATTCACGCCATACATAGACATATGGTCGCCATTGTATGTGGCCCAGCCGAGCGCCAGTTCCGACAAATCTCCCGTGCCGATGACAAGCCCGCCCGCCTGATTTGCTATATTCATCAAAATCTGGGTACGCTCTCTTGCCTGTCCATTCTCATACGTAATATCATGAACATTGGCATCGTGGCCAATATCCTCAAAGTGACCCAGAACTGCTTTCTCAATCGAAATCTCCCGAAGTTCTGTCCCCAATTCTCTGGCAAGGTTTACCGCATTTTCATATGTCCGGTCTGTCGTTCCAAAACAGGGCATCGTCACGCATATAATTCCCTTTCTGTCTAACGATAACTGGTCAAACGCCCGTATCGTGACGAGCAGCGCCAATGTCGAATCAAGCCCACCAGACAGCCCGATCACAGCACTCTTGCAGCCGGTATGGCGAAGCCTCTTTGCCAGTCCTGCCGCCTGAATATTCAGGATTTCATTGCACCGCTCTTCCCTGTGGTTTTTTGTGGACGGGACAAACGGTGTCTTTTCAAATGTTCGTGTAAGCTCGGTCTTTTCCAGACAATGATAGGCAAAGACATGTCTGGTATATCCTTTTTCCTCCGGCGACTGATACACCGGAAACGTCGTCATCCTCCTTCTTTCGGACGCAAGTTTTTTGACATCAATCTCCGTGATCAGGTCATTTTTTTCAAAGGATGCATTTTCCGCAAGCAAGATTCCGTTTTCAGCAATCACATTGTGACCGGCATACACGAGATCCGTCGTCGATTCTCCACCCGATGCATTTGCATACAAATATGCTGTGACAGTCCTCGCGCTCTGCCCTTTCACCAGTTCCCGCCGGTATGCCGATTTTCCTGTGACCTCGTCACTTGCCGACGGATTCACGATCACAGAGGCGCCCGCCATCGCATGATAAGAACTCGGCGGCACGGGAACCCACAAATCCTCGCAAATTTCCGCTGCGATCGAAAACTCCGGAATCTGTTCGCAGACAAATAACTGCCGGACACCAAAACAAACCTCCTTTTCCATAAAAGGAAGCTTGTGCGTCGTACATGGCACTTCTCTATTCTCCCCCGCCTGATAGGCTGCATCCCCGCCGGAAAAATGCCTGCCCTCGTAAAATTCAGAATACGTTGGGATATGGCTTTTGGGAACGAGGCCGAGTACCTCTCCGTGAAATACGACCGCCGCCACATTATACAGCCGCCCCTGATGGACAAGCGGAAGCCCAACGACAAAAACCGTGTCGCACTGCTTCGTCTCACCGGAAAATTTTCCCAGTGAATCTACCGCGCCGGCAAGTAGTACCTCTTGAAGAAACAGGTCGCTGCAAGTATAACCCGTCAGGGAAAACTCCGGGAACACCAAGAGCTTCACGCCCTGTCCGCTCAATTCAAGCGCCTTTTTTATGATTTGTTTTGTATTGCATTCGCAGTCTGCCACCTTTAAATCCGGTGAACATACACCTGCTTTGATAAATCCGTCAAACATGGTCTGGCTCCGTTTCTGTTTTGGGTTGGTATGGTACGCCATCGTAATTTCATTTGTGGCTGTCGCCAATTCTTGCTCCGCATATAATACGCCATCGCCAATTCTTCGCCCGCTTCGCAGGCTCATCATTTGTGGCTGTCGCCACATATCCAGTAACCGGAAAAAATTTCTCCGTGCAAGCACAGAAATTTCTCCGGTCACTGAATGCGATGGCTCGTAGCTATGAAAAAAAGGAGCAGCGATATTTCGCTGCCCCCTACGATCTTTCGTATACTCCCAAAATGCCGATTCCTGATTTTTGACTCCTAGCATGTGCTAGGTGGGCAACCGCACGTGGTCTTCTGTCTTCCATTGCAATGTTCCCATTGTACTGAAACACTTTCAGCAGTGACGGCCTGACATCCAATCACAAATATAGGAATCCCGTTTAAAGTATTGTAGGTTCAAAAATTCAAGAGTGTCGAACATCTCAGGAAGTCATACTCTTAGTATACCTAATCTCTCTCATTTTATCAAGTAGTTATTCAACATTTCTTCCAGAATTTTTTACCGATTAAAATTAGCCTGACAATACCAAGTCAAACTCGTCTCTTAGTATCATCAGGCTGGCACACCACTGAGCCAGTTGTGGTGTCAAGCTAGCAAATTTTCAGATGCAGAATCACACGTTTAATTCATGTACTGCTTTTAAAATATCAGCTACTTTTCCGATTTCCCGATCTTCAAACAAATTGACTGCATTATAAAAATCGGTATTGTAATATTTATCGTCCCCTCTTACAATATAGTCGCAAGTCGTCTCCAAGCTGTCCGCTATATGCTTTAGCGTATTTACCGTAAAGCCTTTTCTCCCAAATTCAATCTCATATAAAAATTTTTGGGATATTTTTGCCATCCGAGCTAATTTCTCCCGCGAAATTTTACGCTCTCTTCTCAGGTTCATAATCCGATGGCCAATCTCACTATAATCTGTATCGTACATAGGAACACAACCTCCTGAATTTTATCCTTCGAATTGCTCGTCTGAATATGTCTATTAAAAATCTGTCCTTTCTTTCCTCTGGACTCCTTCCAAAAAATTTCCCCGCATCCTTGCGCCGATATCGATCAAATCGGTTATACCCCGCATTTTTACAAAGCGGTTTGCCGTATCAATATACTCAATCATCTCTACATTCACTGCAATTCCTCTTGTCGGCGACGCAAAAATCTGGGTATGCACCTGTTCTAAAAATCCCCTCACAGATACATTCGGCACTTCAATAACCTCGGTCTCGGTATGCACATACAATGTCCTTCTCCGGTGTTCGATATATACGATCTTATTCTCTCTAACCGGATAGGTCACTCCATCCGCGCGCAAGAACACCGCCTCTTCTCCACTAACTTTTCCATTCATCTTTTCGAGTACTTCACGGATCGTTTTTTGAACTCTTTCTTTTGAAATCGGTTTTTCTATGTAGTCAAAACAATGTACCATATGAAGAAGTTTTGCCTCAAGTCCTGCAAGCGTTGTAATAAATACGATTTCAGCGGAAGTATAGTACGGACACGACCGGATATTCTGTGCAAAGCGGATTCCAGAAAAATCATTTGGTATATTTGATTTCAATACAATATCCACCAAGAACAGATCCACTCGTTTTTCCGTCGCAAATTCAAATGCCTCTGCCACGTTGTCAAACTCAAATATCACTACGTCCTCACTGCACTCCCTGACCATATTGGCCAGCGATTCTCTTGTAGCAGTCACATCTTCTAAAATTAAAACCCGTCTTCTCATTATATTCTCCAACAATAAGTATTACGATCACATCGTTATATGTCAGCTCCACGAAGACTTTCCTTTAACGTTTTTACCGTATCTACTATGATTTTTGTTTCTTTTTCATTGCAGTTTTCCAAAATCTTTGTGTACTCTGTCATCCGTGCTTTCTGACTCTCTTTTAATGAATCACAAAGCAACACATCCACCGAAATATCCAGTGCGTTTGCAATCCTAACCAGAACTTCTGCACTTGCACGTGAATTTGCGCTCTCAATATTATTGATATGCGACTTAGATACTCCGGCAATTTCACTGAGCTTCTCCGCTGAGTATCCTTTCTGCATCCGATACTCTTTTACCCTTTGGCCTAACGCATTCAGATTGATCTCTTTATCCATATATATCCCTCCAAGATTTGGTATATACATATACTACTATACGAGGGTTTTTCCTCAAACACTTTATATGAGGTTTTCTCCCCGATTAAGATATATATGGATTCTTCCCATTTTCAGTTTATACTATGACTGTCTTTTTCTCCGCTACTGCTATCATCATGATTCCACACACCATCAGGATTCCTGCTGCGATGGTCTGCGACAGCTTTGGCAGCCCGACAGCATACAACACCGTCGACAAAACCGCCTCTGTCAGATAAATAACCCTTGCGCGTCTCTTATATTTTGTGATCTCATATTCTTCCAACGGTTTGTTCTCATGTTCGACCGGAGAACAGATCCATATGCAGACACCCGCCATCAACACCACGAGCATCTGTCGCCAGATCAGTCCCGGCACAAACCGGAGCCACATAAGAGAACCTAAGAAGAGCAGCCATGTCATAATTGCACACTGCACCGGAGTTTTCGCATGATATCCTCCGGCATAGATGCGAAGAGGTATAAATGTCACGAGAAGGATCATGCTCTGCCAAAACATCCCCAGAGCAAAACCTGTGATCAAAACCGCAAACATTTCTGCGATCGAACGAAGTCCCTGTACGATACCAAAGGAAACCAACCCGACATTTTCCTCCGGAATAATCTGGCTAGCAAGCATCCTGCCTGTCAGCCTTCCGGCGAACCGCTCTAACACCGTTTACTTTCTGCGAAGGCGTTCTGCACCCTCGGGAAGCTTCGGCTGATGCATTAAATAAAGACACGCTGAATTGACCGTGTTCGATGTAACCCGGAGTGCCAAGTCTGCTACTATTTTAGCGCCTTTTCTTTTTAAATCTTTCATCTGTCTTCCCTCCTGTAATGACAAAAAAATAGTATGTATCTATTATAACACTTTTTCTGTCTTTTTCTACAAAATGCGACAGACAACCAAAATTTGCGACGAACGACACTTCTTATTTCTGAAAGATCACATGTTCAAAGCCCCAAAAAGCAGTATAACTTCGGCGATAAACTCACCCTCTTCTTCCCTGACTTCAAAAATCCCATCATATTTTTTTACAATCTTTTCGATGTTTTTTAACCCATACCCATGCTTTGTCTTGTCTGCCTTCGTCGTTATATAATTTCCCTTTTCCTTGATCCGTTCTCCCTCGAATGGGTTCCGGATCTTGATCTGAAGCCGGCTTTTGCTGTACATGATATAAACCTGAACCCGCTTATCCTCGATATTTTTCACCGCTTCGATGCTGTTGTCCAAAAGATTTGTCAGAATGATATTCATATCATAGACGGAAAGTTCCAGTTCCGCCGGTACTTTCACCTCAGCCTCAACCCGGATCTCCGATGCAACCGCTTCCTGAATCTTATAATTCAAAATCCCATCCAGTACAAAGTTTCCGGTATCGACATACTGCTGCTTTTTCGCCATGTTGCCCTGTATTTCCTCCAGATAGTCCGAGAGCCTTTTCCCCTCTCCCTGCTCAATCATATAAGAGATCATCGAGATATGGCGCAGAAAATCATGCCGCTGTTCTCTAGACTGCTCCACCGTCTGGTTCATCAGTTCCAACTGCTTACTCTGGTATTGGCTCTGCAGCTCCAACGTCTCCTTTTCCTGCTTGATGCGAAAGGCCTCGATCTGATGGTCATATAAATAAAAAACAAACACGTTTATCATAAATAAAATGCAGGTCGAACAGAGCAGATCGACCGCCTTCAGGCTCGTCTGATTGTAAAATAAGCTAAAAAGGAATAGTGAAAAAAGCGGTAAAGTGACACATATGACCCAGTAAGACGCCGGCACATGCTCTCCCTCACTGATATTTTTAAAATTCCGTACAAGCAATACGATAAGAAACTGTGCTAATGGAAGACAGATCGTACCAAAAATCGAATAATAATCTGCCTTTTGGAAAATATCAAAATCAACATATCCGGAAAAGACCGCCACGATGCATTCGGACATGACCATGATTATATAGGACAGCGTCCCCGACAAAATCCGCTTTTTTAAACTCCCTGCATAAATAAATGTAAGAAGAATCGTGCTGCTGTAAGAACATATTAATGTTATAATTGGTATAGAAAATACAAGGTATGGCATAGTCAGCAAAAAATATAAAACAACATAAGCCAAAAACTCCATTTTCCCTGACAAGCGGCACTCCTTAAAAAAGCAACGTATCAACAGGTAATCTTCATAAGTTTGAATTACCTCAGAAATCAAAAAAACAACTATAAACAGCATGTTCACACCTCCAGATCATATCTCGCCCATGCATTCTTTACATTTGAGACATATTTTCTCCCCACTGGTATCTCTGCCCCATTTTTCATATAAAAGCATCGGTTCAAATATCTGTCGACATAAGACAGATTGACCATAAAAGAGCGGTGGCACTGGCACATGGAGTAATTCGCGAACTCTTCGGCAAGACGCGTCAGGCTTTCCCGGATCGTGATCTGTTTATTTCCCCGCACCACCACAGTCAGCCGCTTTTCTGTCGCCTCAATATACATAATATCGGAGAGAAGGATTGCTTTGCAGACTCCATCCTCCATATACGTCAGGACTTTTTTACGATTTCCATATCTCCTGACTACCTTATCCATATCGGCAATGATATCCTTTTTATTTAATGGCTTTTGATGATAATTCAGAGGTTCTAACTCAAATAAATCTTTGCAGTACTTTGTCTTCCCGGATATGTACACGATGCTGACCGTCTCATTCTGCATATCCTGACGGATGATCTGCCCAAGGTCGATCCCGGATTGTTCCGGAAGCTCAATATCAAGAAAAATGACATCAAACCAATAACCCGCTTTCAATTCGTCCAAAAGCGGATCGGCACTGTTATATATCGTTATGTTCATTTTAATCTTCTGCTTCAGTTCATAAGCCTGAAGCCATTTCTCGATCGTAGAGCAGCATCCTGCATCGTCATCACAAATTGCTATCTGCATTTTAATCAGCCCTTCATTTGCACTTTATACATAGGTCATCCGGCAGCCACGTCCATACCCATTCTATAACCCGATTATATCAGTATTTCAATCAAAATACAATATCTGTCATCGCAGGCAAAGAAATCCGTTTCCTGCCCGGCAACTCACTCCGAAATCTTTTTGCTGTCCGTATATTTTTTCTCGATCAGATCCAACTGCATCCGGACTTCTGCCAGCATCTGCCGAATCTCCATCTCCTCTGTCGGCGCATACTCCTGTTCCACCGTAACCTCTGTCCCACCAATGATATAATTCAGGTCATACCCTAGCCTTTTGTGCAAAACATTCGCTTTATCCGCAGACAATGCATTGATTCCGTACTCGATCCGACGGTAGCTGTCCTCCTCAAGATTCAACACCCCGGCGATATATCGGACAGTGTGGCCATTGCCTGTCCTTACTTTTCTTAAGCGGTTTCCCACTCCGCAATTACAGGGATTTTTCTGTTTTTTCGATTTGTTTTTATTTCCTTTCGTCATAACATCTTCTCCTTTATACCTATGATAACAACGAAAGCAAATAAATTTAACGGATATATTATCCCTGTTTTCTGGTATAATTCATCCGTTATTGAAATACTACTATATGAGGTTTTTTCCTCAATATTTTATCCAAGGTTTTTTCCTGTTATAAGAACTTACCACAATCTTTGCTCTGTGAAAGACGAAGTTTCCTATAAGGATAAAAAGGACGCCCCTCCGGCTAGTTCACAGCCGGGGCAGCGCCCTTTGATCAATCTCATTCTATAAAATACTGTCTATCAATATTTTCCAAAGTCATCTCCGAGAGAAATCACCTGCTCGTTTGCACTTGATGCAGCCGATGATGAATATCCCGAACCACCCTGAGAGGAAGAAGAACTTCCGGAACCCAGATTGTAGATGGAAAGCATCTCGCGCATTCTGGAAGCCTGATTTGACAGCTCCTCACTGGCAGATGCACACTCTTCACTGGTAGCAGAGTTGTTCTGTACAACCTGTGAAACCTGAGTGATCGCCTGCTCGATCTGAGATACTGCGGTTGCCTGATAATTCGAAGACTCTGCGATACCATTGATGATCACTTCGCTGTCCTGTACCACACTGGTAATGGTCTCCAGTGACTTTGCTGTATCGTCTGCGATCCGGGAACCCAGCTGAACTTTGTTGATGGAATCCTCGATCAGCTCTGCTGTCTCTGCCGAAGCTGCGGCACTCTTCGCTGCAAGACTTCTGACTTCTTCTGCAACGACTGCAAATCCTTTTCCTGCCTCACCTGCTCTTGCAGCCTCAACAGCGGCATTCAGTGCCAGAATATTGGTCTGGAATGCAATGTCATCGATCGTTTTAATGATC
>JAMPFC010000022.1 GCA_023664685.1 Roseburia sp.
ATGGGTAAAACCACTGGAGGTACACTCCAGATTCATTCTTGTCTCGACATCTTCAATCGTTTTACATCCAAAACTGTCAAAGCGTTCTTTGATCTCAAAAAGATCCTCCCAACAGATATCTATGTAGGTCTGGATCGTCGCCTTATCGTGTTCTGCAATCTCACTGATCGAATTGATAATGTTTTCTGAAATCGTCACATTCATCTGTCTGACATAAAAAAATGCAGCCAGACAAACGATCACAGATGCAGAAACAATAGTCAATAAATAAAATAATCTATGTTTCTCTTTCACTTTATGTACCCCTTATTACACATTCTATATTGCTTCTGCCTACATTATAAAGCCTTTTGCCAAAAAAGTCCACCCACTTATACCCTTCCGTCTAAAATTTCCTCGATCGTCTCCCGTATCCTCTCCTCATCCGGCGGCAGATACAACCGTTTTTTCTTTATTTTCAAAGCCTCATTTTTCGTGATCGTCAGCATCCATGACTTGAATTTGTGAAATGCCCTGATCTGCCCGATATTTTCATATGCTTTTAAAATGGCATTGCTCACAGCATCTTCTGCATCTGTTTCATTTTTTAGTATAGCCAGTGCCATAATATACAGATCGTCTTTGTATTTATTCACATTTTCACAAAACTTTTTTGCCTCCATGAATAGTTATCCTCCCTCTATATACAAAGATACCCCAAAGCACAAAAAGGTTCCCGGATTTTAATTTTATTATAGTCGTATTACGACTATTTTTCAATAAAAAGTTTATTCCTTTTTATAATAATGAGGGAGGTGTTTTGCATGGTTTTTGAGAATATAAGAAATTTACGGGAAGACTCCGACAAAAAACAGCAGGAAATCGCTGACTACCTGCATATAAAACAGACAACTTATTCTAAGTACGAACTTGGAAAGATAAATATACCCATAGAAATCTTTATAAAACTGGCGGATTATTATAATGTATCGGTCGATTATCTGTTGGGCCGGGAGGGGAGACGGGAATAAGCCTTTTCTACCTCCTCCTCCGCATTTGCCATATCATGCTGACCAACAAAACAAATACACACACCCCCACAAAAAAATACTGTGTATCATGCCCTGCCCAGTCCACTCTCAGGATTGTTTTATAAAAATTCACATACTCTTCTTTTGCAGACAAAAACTTGCGCATCTCAACCGTCCTGTCATAATAAAATTCATAGATACATCCCGTCACAACGCAGGAACCATACAAAAAGGAAATCCCCTTGAATCCCCGGCTCCAACTTATATTTATCTCTTTTTTCATCGCATAAACGACCATTCTTATAACTAGCAGAAGCACGCCAAGCGCAAGCCCGATCATGGCTGCCCTGTTAAATAGTATTTCCTCTCGTCCTTCCTCCACATAAGGCTGCCCCTCTGTACATTCTCCGAAGATGCGGTACATGATACAATTTCCGATAATGAGATACATTTTTACTGCACACCAGATGCAAAGCAGATACTTTTTCATATTTTTTCCGCATCGCATAAGCCCCAACATAATAAGCGCCCCAAGCAGACCACCTGCCCAGAAAGAACCTCCATGAAAAAACTTCTGGAACAAAAACATCGATCCCCACAAAAAACCATTTACGACACAGATCATCCCTACCAGAACTTCATGCCATTTCGTGTCCTCTTTTTTTCCCACACACAAAAATATGCCTGCTGCAAAGGACACCAAATGATAAAACATCATAAATTCTCTCTGGAAAAAAATCTCCAACAAAAATTCCATCGTTCCTCTCCGCCTCTTTTTCCTGATCTCATTACTAACAAATGGTATCAGCTGTTCCGTGTTCACAGCGCATTCATATAGTCGGAACTGGACACGAACAACACCCGGAACCTGTCCGGATGCTCCTGCAAAGAACTGATACCATAAAATTATTATAACATGTAATATACCATTGACAAGAAAATTTTTCTTAAAAACAAAATTTCATATTTTTATCTTGCTTTCATATAATAAACCAAACTCATTTTACAGGAAACAATGCGATGAAAATAAAAAATAAAAGCGAATTGATCATTGCCATCCTCATTCCGATCGCTGTCGGAACACTATCCGCCCTTTTTAGCGGAAATATGTCATTATATTCTACAATAAACAAACCACCGGTCAGTCCTCCGGGATTTATCTTTCCCATTGTATGGAGCATACTTTATATCTTAATGGGAATATCCTCTTACCTCGTATATGAATCTGATCATTCCGAAAAAAGGAACGCCCTAAAAACGTATGCGCTTCAATTATTTTTTAACTTCTGGTGGAGTATAATCTTTTTTCGGTTTTCCCTATATTTATTTGCGTTCCTGTGGCTGTTAGTCATGATCGTTCTGATCGCCATCATGATCTACCGGTTTTATCAAATAAATGTGCTATCTGCTTATTTACAAATTCCATATCTGCTTTGGTGTTTGTTTGCTGCCTATCTGAATTTTATGATCTATACATTGAATTGAATTTAAGGCTTCTTCCACTTTCATATACCAAAAAGCACCACGGTCTTCATCTTAAATTAGGATGAAAACTGCGGTGCTTTCTGACGGAGTTCTTCTGCTGTATTTACAAGTTATTCATTACTTGTAAAATGCTTCGATCGCCTGCATAAAAAACTGCGCTGTCCCCTCACCGTATTTCCCATCTGTATTCGCTCTAACTTCTTCGTTCAGATAGGTCTGTGCAACAGAAAGCATCATTCCCTTTTCATTCTTTATTTGGCAGAGTTGTTTCATAACAAACCCATATTCGCCAACTACCTCTTTTACTTCAAAAGAATCCAAAGGAAATCCCCGCTTATCAGCTAATTTCTCCAAAACAACATGCAAGCGTTCCCGGTAACTTTTTACAACCTCTTTGCTGATTGGATTTTTTACAGCACCAAGATACTCCTCCTTCCCTCCAAACCATTCTACCATTTTCCGATAGCGTTTCTGCATATCTTCACTGGAAACAGTCTTGATATAATGCTCCTGCCACTGCTCCAGTCCGCCAAATTCATTGATTGCTGTTTCTCTGATTTCCTCCGGCATATGGTCGATCATTGCCTGAAACATCTCTTCAATCTCTGTCTTGTTAAAAACTGCAAAATCCATTCTATTGTCTCCTTTCAGAATGTCATCAATGCTTGCAACAAGATGCTCCATGCGTTCAATTTTTCTCATAAGCATCTTCCGTTGCATTTGCAATATGTGGTTTCTGTCAAGAGCAGGATTTTCCATAACCGCTTTGATCTCTTTCAAAGGAATATCAAACTCACGAAAGAACAATATTTGCTGCAATCGTTCTAAGGCTTTATCGTCATAAAGCCGGTATCCGGCATCACTCTTATCCGTTGGTTTCAGTAAACTGATTTCATCATAATAGTGAAGCGTGCGTACGCTGATCCCTGTAATATCTGAAATTTCCTTAACTGTCCTCATAGCGTCAGCCCTCCTGTTCTTGATAATACCATCATAAGCTATCACGCTCCGTAAGAGTCAAGCAGTTTTTATTTCAGTTTAGACATCTTTTTCCTCTGAAAGTAATTTGAGTAACTGCCCCCTAAATTCAGGAAAATCTTGTTTTACAGTGGTATAAACATCATCCATATTAAGAGTTTGATACTTGTGTGCGGCAATATCACGAAATCCGGCTGCTGCCCTCCAAGCGATATGAGCAGAATTATCACGTGTTTCTTTTGAAACCACTTTGACTAATTCGCCTATATTAATCACGGTCATGCAAACCGCCCGCTTGGTTTTTTCATCTAACATAAAAGTTTCTATAGAGATTTCCTGAAGGAGTTCTTCCGCTATATTTAATTCTGCAACAATTTTTTCAATGACAATTTTATCCTTATGATTCATACAATGAAATCTCCTCCCCAATCTCAATAATCGAATCCTTGCTAATTGGAGCATGTACCAAGTCTACATCTTTCCCCAACTCATCCTGCAAGCGTAATCGCAATCCGGATAAAAGAAATAAGGAAACATGTGGAACATCAAACTCAACTAATAAATCCACATCACTGTTTTCATCAAAAGTACCATTCGCATAAGAACCAAAAAGGGATACTTTTTTAATTGGATAATCTCTTGAAACTTTTTTCACTCCCCGTTCAATTTTATCAATCGTCAAAAGCATTTGCACACCTCCATTTTCGATCATGTACGCATTTATTATATACCAATACAGCTATTACACGCAATCCTTTTTTGCGGATAAGGGATTATCACAACTCCCCAAAAAGGAAACTTCGTACGAAGCTCATCATCTCCCCTCTTTACTCCCGGTTCTTCAAAACCTCCGCCGGCACCATCTTCTCCAGACGCCGCACCAGAAGTTGATTGACAAGCAGATAAAATACGATTACCGCTCCGTAAATTCCCAGATAGAGCAGCCATGAAAACTGCAGATTCATACCGCACGTAACATTTGAAACCAACGCCGGATACATCGCATCCATGACCGCTTTGGCAAGTGGAATACAAATCGCCGCCCCCACTGCAACGATATAAAAATTACCATTCAGATACAACTTCTTCACTTCTTTTTTCCGATAGCCAAAAATCCGGATCAGAGAAATATGAAACGCAGAGCGGTCTATCATTACCTTCATCATCAGATACATAACGACGCAGAAAATGAGCGCGGATACGATCGTCAACGTTGAAACCATCGGCATCATCATATCGACAAACACGCTGGAACTCCGGGCAATTTCCTCCTTTGTCGTGGTCGCATAGAGCCGCCCGGCCGGAATATCCAGTTCATGATCTGAAAATACTACATTATAATAGTCCTCCCCTGCGTCAAACAACTCCCGCATGCTGTCAAGCTCCATAAACACATAAAAACTTGTAGAATACTCGGCAATTCCATCGACAGTAAACGCATAATCCCGCCCTTCTTCTTCATCCGTCATAACCAGTGTATCGCCCTCCGACAGCTTATACCGTTCTGCCATAGCAGAAGAGATCACAACCCGGTTCATCCCCTCTGGCGGTGTGACGTCAAAATATGGATTTTCCCCGCGGACCCCCATCAAAAGGATATCCATGTTATTTCCAAGCAGTTCCTTTTTAAATCCCCGGGAAAATGCCGCCTCGCCTCCCTCCGGCACCTCCTCCTGCGGATATTTGTATGTGTACATATATTCAAATTTTGTATCTTTTTTATTGTCCTCGCTCACATGAAAACACATAACATAACAATCCATAGCAAGCATCAAAATGATCAGGCAGACAAACATTCCAAATAAAACGGTCAGAGCGGTTCTCGCCTCCCGCAGCATCTGGCGGATGCGAAATCTCCCCACAAATCCCATATTTCCCAGATTCAGCCGGGATACCTTCCCACCCTTCTGTTCATTTCGTATCAGGTGCAAAACCGGTTTGGACAGGCGGCTGTAGATCACGACACAGTTTACGATCGCAGCGACAACCGGCGGCATAACGATCCCATACACCAAAAGATACGCCGGATACACCGTCTGCATCTGGGGGATTGAAAAATACTCAAAGCAATCCTGCATCTGTACGTCGACCCCTGCCGGACTGAAAGCGGCCGCTGTCCCGATGCATCCTGCCAGCGCAGTCACAACGACCGGCAGCACAAGATAATGAGCCATCAGCTCACGCCTCTTTACCCCAAGCGCATATAACGCACCGATAATACTGCTCTCCTTCTCGATCCCATGTATGACAAATACAGAAATCACATATGTAAACAGGATCATAACGATAACTCCGGCAATGATCCCGCCCACTTTATTGATCACCTGATCCTCTGACGACGCCCGGATGCGGGGATTATCCTCCGCCTTCACAAACAAGGTGAGATTGCTGATCTCCTCATTGAAATACTCTTCCAGAAAAGTATCGGTACTCTCTTTGAGTTCCTCCATCCCTTCTGTCAGCTTCCTGCTGCCCTTCGTCGTCTTTCCGGCGCCGCTCAGATATTCCTTCAGCCCATCCCGGTACGCTTTGACCTGACTAAGTTTCCCTCTCAGAGAACCGATGGAAAGCCTCACGATCGCACTTTCATTTTTTCCCCCCAATGCCTTGAGAACCGTCTCAAAATTATCAGCAGTCAGCTTTTCCTCTAATCCATACTCTTTCAAGCCCTCCTCTGCCTGCGACAGATAAGACTCCAAAATCTGGTCAGCCCCCTCCAATAATTCCTCGTGATGCCCCTCAAGTTTTTCAAGCGCTTCCTGTAATTTGGCAGAACCATCCTTTAACTCCTGAATGCCATCTGTAAATTCATCCTTTTTCCCGGCATTTTCCTCCCAATAATCCCGAAAATATTTGTCGCTCACGCTCTCTGGTGAAAAAGAATATTTCTTTAATTCCTCTTTCAGATCATCATGGCTCATCGCCTCATTTAACCGATACGCATAGACAAATTCCTCCGTCTTGCTGCTCTTGTTTTCCTCCCGGAATGCCTCATACGCTTCTTTGCTGACGAAACCAACGCCAAATCCATCACTGGAAACACTGCTGTCCGACATGTTTTTCAGCGGGGCGTCATAATCCGGCGTACTTCCGATCCCAGCCACACGAAACTCCTTTCCCCCAACGGAAATCCTGTCGCCAGTCCGCAATTCTTTTTCCTGTGCATACCGCTTTTCCAGAACAATCTCATCGCTCTCCTTCGGCAGCCTCCCGTCATCCAGTGAAATGCGGTCAATCCTCTCCCGGTTCTGATACAGGCGAAGTACGCTTTTATCCTCCTGCTCATAATCCATATAAAACATCTTTTCAAGTGTGATTCCCTTTTTGGTAAGTTCAGTCTCCTCCGATTCACTCAGAGGTACAAATACGCTGAACTGCCCGTCTTCCACACACATCTTTTCTGCATTCTGTTCCACTCCGAGCATGATCGTATCCGCCGCCCCGGTAATACTGATAACCAGATACATGCCAAGTACGATCAGCGCCCCCAATGCCGCATAGCGGACAGCATGCTTTCTTAAACTTCTCCAGACACGTCTGCCAAGTATTTTCTGCATTTACAAATCCTCCAGTTCTGCCGCCGACACTCTCGTCTCATTCTCGTATTCCTTGCTCAATTTTCCATCCTTGATGACAATTACTTTATGTACCATGTCTTTGATCGCATTATTGTGGGTGACAAGCAGCATCGTCGTCCCGTACTTCCGGTTGATTTCCTCAAGAAGCACAAGGATATCGCGTGACGTCTTAGAATCCAAAGCACCTGTCGGCTCGTCCAAGAGCAGGAGTTTCGGGTTTTTGATGAGCGCCCTTGCGATAGCGCATCTTTGTTGCTGCCCTCCGGAAAGCTGCGAAGGGAACTTATTCTGATGTGCAGTCAAACCAAGCGTCTCCAACAATTCCTCCATATCAAGCGGCTGCTTTGCCAGATATTCACATACCTGAATATTCTCACGGACAGTCAGATTAGGCACCAGATTATAAAACTGAAAAATAAATCCCAGATTTTCTCTCCGGTAGTCCGACAGCGCCTCGGGGTTCATGTCCGCAATCTCCTTCCCCTCTACCCGGATCGAACCGGAATCCAGTGTATCCAAACCGCCGATACAATTTAAAAATGTCGATTTGCCAGAACCGCTTGTCCCTTGTATCACGCACATCTGGCCTTCCTCCAGTCCGGTTGTGATCCCCTTTAACACCTGTACATAACTCTCATCCTGTCCATAACTTTTTTTGATATCTTTTACTTCTAAATACATCTGTTCCTCCCGTTTTGCATTAAGAAAATGGTTGCGTTTCGCTCTTTTGTTAGGTGTTGCTAACTATGATTAGTATAGTCTACTATTCGGGGTTTGTCAATTACTTTCATCGTTCTTTTTCCTTATAATTTTACTTATAATTTTCGTTAAAATTGTTTCTTGACAACTCAAAAAATTTGTGATAACATACTCACGTCGAACAGCAAAAAGAGCGTAGAATCACGACGGTTCTCCGCTCTTTTTTTGCATGATGGCGCCATCGTGCGATGCTCTCTGCTGTGTTCTTCGCAGTTTTCAGGCAGCAAGGGGCTGTCTCCTTTTTTAATGAAAAATCGTGTGCAAACGGAGGTAATCATAACTATGAATCAATCAGAAAACAGTCAATTTTTAGGGACTGAAAAAATTTCAAAACTGATGCTGAAATTTTCCATTCCCTGTGTACTCTCTCTTTTGGTGAGTGCGCTTTACAATATCGTAGACCAGATCTTTATTGGAAACAGCGAACTGAGTGCGCTCGGAAATGCGGCGACCGGCGTCGTATTTCCGATCTTTATCATCGCGCAGGCTTTTGCATGGTGCTTTGGCGACGGATGCGCCGCCTACCTCAATATCTGTCAGGGCCGGAAAGACACTCAGTCTGCCCATAAAGCGATCGGCACCGGCATCATCATAACACTTTTCTCAAGCATTGTCCTGATGGCAGTCTTTTTTCCGCTGAAAACACAGCTTTTAACGCTGTTTGGTGCATCGGAAAACAGCATCGGAATGGCGGTAGAATATTTCAATATCATTCTGGCATTTTTTCCGGTGTTTATGCTGTCAAATATGATGAATGCAGTCATCCGTGCAGACGGAAGTCCACAGGTTTCGATGGCTTCCATGCTGCTTGGCGCAATCGTCAATATTATTTTAGACCCCATATTTATTTTTGGACTTCACCTCGGTATGACGGGAGCTGCCCTTGCGACGATCATTGGCCAGTGCGTCTCTTTTGTCATCAGTTTTATTTATTTTTTCCGGACAAAAACGTTCAAGCTGACAAAGAAAAGCTTTATTCCGGATTTTCATGTCTTTTCGAGTGCGCTTAAATTAGGGACGTCTTCCTTTATTACACAGATGACGATCGTCATTATTTCGCTCGTCTGCAACATCATGCTTGCCAAATATGGTGCCATGTCACATTATGGCGTTGATATTCCGATTGCGATCATCGGAATCGAGAGCAAAGTTTTTACCGTCGTGATCAATCTGGTAGTGGGGATCGTACTCGGATGCCAGCCAATCATCGGCTACAATATCGGGGCAAAGAACCACGACAGAGTCAGGCAGTTATATAAGTCAATCCTTATGTGTACCATTATAATCGGCCTTGTATCCACATTGCTCTTTGAATTGGCGCCACGGGCAGTTGTCGGTATTTTTGGTTCTCCGACAAATATTCCAAATCCGGAAGACTACTGGATCTTTGCAGAAAAGACATTCCGCATTTTCCTCGCACTCGTTACCTTCACCTGTACGATAAAAATGACCTCGATCTTTTTCCAAGCAGTAGGAAAACCTGCACAGGCAGTCATTTCCTCTATGATCCGGGATATCGTCTGTTTTATTCCGCTCATTCTCATTCTTCCGCGTTTCTTTGGGATCGAGGGGATTTTGTTCGCAGCGCCGATCGCTGATTTCATCGCCATGATCGTCGCAGTCAGCCTCACGGTTTCCTATATGAGAACGCTAAAAGAAATCACTGTGACAGACGAAAAAGATACCGTTATCGAAGCTACCAGAAAAGGCGTGATCATTACCATTGCAAGAGAGCATGGTTCTTCCGGAAAACAGGTTGGAAAGCTCATTGCGGAAAAACTTGGCATTCCTTTTTATTATAAAGAAATGACCGCCCTTGCTGCGCAGGAAAGCGGTCTGAATAAAGAATTTATTTCCGATCTCAATATCAATTCTCCTACCTTGATGCACGATTTGTATCTGAGTACAAATGTCGTTCAGCAGGCGGTGATTGCACAGGAAAAAGTGATACAAAAGATCGCCGACAGCGGAAGCTGTGTGATCGTTGGAAGAGCCGCTGACCACGTTCTCCGCGACAATCCCGACGTTATCCGGATCTTCATTTACGCACCAAAGGAATACAAGATAAAGCGCGTAATGGAAATCTATGGAGACAGCCCGGAAGCTGCCGAGAAAAATATCCGGCGCTCCGACGAAGCCAGAGCCGCTTATTACAAAAATATTTCCGGACACACATGGGGGAACCGGAAAAATTACGAATTACTTATTGACAGTTCAAATGGCCCGGAGGCATGTGCAAATGCGATCTGCGGATACATCCAGACACATCAAAAGGTGGGCTGAGAAAATTCTTTTTCCGTTAGCAAATCCGAGCATGACTTTCTGCCATGCCCGGATTTTTATCCTTTATTTGGACAAATCTGTCCGCCGGACGACCTCCCTCACTTTCAACACCATTGAAGGCGTGACCGAAAGCTCATCAAATCCCATCCGCAAAAACGTCTCAGTAAGCGTAGTATCTGCGCCGAGTTCGCCACAGATCCCAACCCAGCAGCCCTCTTTATGACCGTTGTCCACAACCATTTGAAGCATCCGCAAAACCGCCTCATGATGTGAGTCATAGATTGGATCCAGTTTCGGGTTCTGGCGGTCGATCGCCAGTGTGTACTGCGTCAGGTCATTCGTTCCGATACTGAAAAAGTCTACCTCTTTTGCCAACTGGTCACTGATCATAACAGCGGCCGGCGTCTCGATCATGATCCCGAGTTCGACTTCCCCATATGGAACTCCCTGTTCTCCTAATTCCTTTTTGACCTCGTCGGTTATTTCCTTGATCTTCCTTACCTCACTGACAGAAATGATCATTGGAAACATAATGGAGATCGTGCCATAGTGGCTCGCACGGTAAAGTGCACGGAGCTGGGTCTTGAAAATATCCGGCTGGTCAAGGCAGATACGGATCGCACGGTATCCCATCGCAGGATTTTCTTCTTTCCCGAGATCAAAATAATCTACCTGTTTGTCTGCACCGATGTCCAGTGTCCGGATGATAACTTTCTTTCCTGCCATCGTCTCGGCGACAGTCCGGTATGCCTTAAACTGTTCCTCCTCGGTCGGATATGTATCCGATTCCAGATAGAGAAATTCACTTCGGAAAAGTCCGATCCCGCCGGCATCATTTTCCAGAACACTCGCCACATCCGCCACACCGCCGATATTGGCGTACAGATTGATCTTTCTCCCATCCAGCGTCACGGTGTCTTTTCCTTTCAATTCCAAAAGGAGTTTTTTCTTGCGGTCTTCCTCCTCCTTCCGGCTCTGGTACTCCCGCAGCGTCTCCTCATCCGGATCTACAAAGATTTTTCCGGCAAATCCGTCAACCACTGCCATTTTCCCATCCATATCCTCCGAATAGCCGACGCCGATCAGTGCCGGAATGTTCATCGTCCGGGCAAGGATCGCTGTATGCGAATTGGTCGAACCAAGCCTTGTCACAAAAGACAGCACCTTGCTTTTGTCCAACTGGACGGTCTCGCTCGGCGCCAGATCCTCGGCTACGAGTATGACCGGCTCGTCATTGTCCGGCCCGCTTGTCTCCCTGCCCTGAAGGATGCGGATGACCCGGTTTGAGATATCCTTGATATCTGCCGCCCTCTCCTTCATATAGGCATCATCCATCGAAGCAAATACCTCGGAAAGATTATCGCCTGTCGTCGCCACCGCAAATTCCGCATTCACTTTCTGCGTCTCAATGATATTGGTGATGGGCTCCACATAATCCAGATCATCTAACATCATCTGGTGGACGTCAAAGATCATGGCATTGACCTCACCCACCTCCTGAAGAGCTTTCTCATAAAGCCCCTTCAACTGCTCCTTTGCCTTTTCCTTTGCATCCGTAAAACGTTTCAATTCGGCATCTGCATCCTCCACCGACTCACGTTTTACTTGGCGGTCTCCTTTGTTAAAGATTGAAATTTTTCCAATCGCAATGCCGCCATATACGCTCTTGCCTTCCAATACCTTCATTGCACCGCCTCCATATTTACAGATTCTCTTTCAAAAATGTACTGAGTCTTTCGATGGCTGCTTCTTCGTCCGCTCCGTCGGCTTTCAGTATGATCTCCTGTCCTTTCTTGACGCCAAGCCCCATCACTGCCAGAAGTCTCTTTGCGTCAACTTCTTTTCCGTCTTTACTGACCGTAACGCTGCACTCGCAGGCGGCCGCCTCCTTAACAAATAATCCCGCCGGTCTTGCATGGATTCCCTGCTCATCTGTGATCACATAACTAAATTCTTTCATTTCCTTGTCCTCGCTTTCTTTTTATTGTTGCCGGGTCAGGTGATGAGGCTTTTCAACTCCTCTCACCCGCCCCGGTTATTTTTTTCTTTTACAAATTACTTCTATACAAATTACTTCTAAGCTCCGGCCTCTGCATCCCGCTTGATAAAGCCAAGCATGATCGTCGTCACTGCCGATCCGATCAGCCATGCCACAATATACAGGAATGGCTGCCCGACGGTTGCAAATACGAAAATACCACCGTGCGGAGCCATGAGCGTACAGCCAAACAGCGCAGATAAAAATCCGGCTACACCGGCACCAACCATCGTACACGGAATGACGTGGAATGGGTCAGACGCCGCAAACGGAATCGCACCCTCGGTAATGAAAGAGCATCCCATAACAATGTTTGATACCGCAGAACCCCGCTCTGCTGTCGTAAATTTTTTCGGGAACAGCTTGCATGACGCTGCAATCCCAACCGGCGGAACCATACCGCCGACCATGATCGACGCCATTGCGATATAACATGCCTGAACTGCCGGGTCTGAAGCCTGAAATCCCTCATTCATCATCTGGGTCGCTGTCGCTAGCATTCCGGTACCAAACACATACGCCGCCTTATTGATCGGGCCGCCCATGTCGATCGCCATCATCGCACCAAGGATCAATCCAAGCACTGTGATCATGCCCGCATTGGAAATGCTCGTCAGCATATTACTGAGGCCGGTATTGATCAAGCCGATCAGCGGGTTAAAGATCATACACATAAGGATACCGACTGCAAAAATTCCCACAAGCGGATAAATCAGCGTCGGCTTGATGCCATCAAGCGCATCCGGTAGATTTTCACAAAGCTTTTTCAGCCCGAGTACAAGAAATCCTGCGAGAAAACCTGCCACGATCCCGCCCAAAAAGCCAGACACGGTGTTTCCGCCGTTTTCACCGACAAATGCAAAGTTTGATATGAATTTGGAAAATCCTCCCAGAGACTCACCGGCAAATGGATAAGATTCCAGAACTGCATTTCCATTTGCTGCGAGAAGCCCGCCAGCAAATCCGACCGCCAGTCCGGGCCGGTCTGCGATCGAGTAAGCGATATATCCCGCCAGTACCGGAACCATCATTCCCATCGACAGTCCCCCGATATATTTAAACAACGCCGACAATGGCGTACAGGAACCAAAGTCTCCTCCACCGATCGAACCGTATCCGCAGATCGTGTCGATCAAAAAGGCGATCGCTGTCATGATACCGCCGCCGATGACAAACGGGAGCATGTGCGACACACCGCTCATCAGATGCTTGTATGCTGCGTGTCCAAACGATTCTTTTTCCTCGGAGCCGCTCTCCTCAGAATCCCCGGAGCCGCCTTCATAGACCGGCGCTTTTCCGCTGAGCGCTTTATCGATCAGTTCTCCCGCTTTGTTGATCCCGTCTGCTACCTTCGTAACCACGACACGCTTTCCGGCAAAACGATCCATCGGCACTTTGGTATCCGCCGCCACGATGATCCCATCTGCCCGTTCGATTTCTTCCTCCGTCAGCACATTTTTCGCACCGCCGGAGCCTCTTGTCTCCACTTTGACCTGATATCCAAGCTCTTTTGCCTTTTTCTCAATGGCCTCCGCCGCCATATACGTATGGGCGATCCCGGTCGGACACCCGGTAACTGCCAGAATCAGCTTTTGTCCGCTTGGAGATGTCTGTTCCGGTTCGGGACTCTCTTTCTTTTCCTCGTCCCGGTCGCTTTCTGCAGCATCGATCACTTTCAAAAACTCATCGACACTTCCGGCACTTTTCAGCCCTGCGGTAAATGTCTCATCCATCAAAAGAACGGAGAGTTTGCTGAGTACATCCAGATGTACATTGTCCTCGGTATTGGGCGCTGCGATCAAAAAGAGTAAGTTCACCGGCTGTCCGTCGAGTGCATCAAACTCCACACCATCCGGCACGACCATTGCCGCCAGTCCGGGCCGGTTTACGGCATCCGACTTGCAATGCGGAATCGCGATCCCCTCGCCAATCCCCGTCGTACTCTCTTCCTCCCTCGCATAGACACCCTTACGGTATGTCTCTACGTCATCGAGTTTCCCACTGGCCGCCATAAGCTCTACCATCTTATCCAGAGCATCTTTTTTGTCCGATGCCTGACCATTAAGACGAATACTTTCCGGTGCCAATAAATCAATAATCCTCATAGTCATTTCTCCTTCCCATTATGATAAAAGTTATTAAAACTCAAAGTTTTGCGCTTTCATAAGTTTATCCACTTCCTGCTTTGTCGCCAACTGCTCTGAAAATGCACTGGCGCTTCCCGTACAAAGCCCAAGCTTAAACGCTGTCCGGTAATCCCCCGACTGCATATAGCCGGCGAGAAACCCTGCAACCATAGAATCTCCGGCGCCAACGGAATTGACAACCTTTCCTTTGGGAGCGCTGCTTTCATAGACGTCTCCATCTTCTGTCACAAAGACTGCGCCATCGCCCGCCATCGAGACAATAACATTTTTTGCGCCTTTCTCCTGAAGTTTTTTCGCATAGGCAGCGACCTCTTTTTTGTCTGTCAACTCCACGCCAAAGATTTCACCAAGCTCATGGTTATTTGGCTTTACAAGAAATGGATGATATGGCAGGACATTTACGAGCAGATCCCTTGTCGCATCGACCACGATCTTTAATTTTCTATCTGCCAGATATTTCATAATGTCCATGTACATCGATTCCGGCATGACGGACGGAATGCTTCCTGCAAGCACAAGCACATCGCCATCCTGAAGGCTCTCTAGCTTCTCATAAAGCCTCTGGATATCCTTTTCCTGTATATCCGGGCCCTGTCCGTTGATCTCACTTTCTTCGTTTGACCGGAGTTTGAGGTTGATGCGGGAAATCCCCTCCGCCACCTCGATAAAATCCGCTTGGATCCCTTGGCACTCCATCAGCCTCCGGATCTCCTTCCCGGTAAATCCCGCAAGAAATCCGAGCGCTGTACTGTCAAAGCCAAGATTTTTTAATACGATCGATACATTGATGCCCTTGCCGCCGGCATAGATGATCTCTTCCGCAGTCCGGTTGACCCTCCCCAACCGGAAATCATCCACCCGTACGATGTAATCCAAGGACGGATTAAATGTTACAGTATAAATCACAGTTTTTTCACCTCCACAATGTTATTGCAGTGGGAGAATCCGTCTCCCGGTACTTCTGTGGTAATAATGACAGCATGTGTAAATTCGGCGAATTTTACACAGGATATCTGCGAAAATTTACTGGAATCACACAAAACATAACGTTTCGCACTGCTTGCCATCGCTGTTTTTTTGATCATTGCCTCTTTTACATCCGGTGTGCTGAACCCCATACTCATACTGACGCCATTTGTACCCCAAAACCCTTTTGTAAAGTTATACTTCCGCAAACTCTCAACTGCCTCATCTCCGACGACCGCTCCTGTCGTCGCCTTAAACTCACCGCCGGGAATATACGTGGTATATCCTGCCTCCGAAAGCTTCTGGGCATGACTGAGAGCATTGGTCACAAACACAGCACGTTTCTCCGTCAGATACTCGATCATCAGCTCCGTTGTCGTCCCGGCGTCCAAAAAAACAAAATCATCTGGTTCGATCAGAGAAGCGGCATATCTGGCAATTTCCCGCTTCTCGCCCTGATTCATCGATTTTCTGAGAGAAACGTCATCATCCTTTGTGTGATACGGGGCGTCCTTTATCATCGCTCCCCCCCGCACCCGGCTCAGCCTTCCCTGTTCATCAAGCATATTCAGGTCTCTTCGCGCTGTCGACTCGGATATGTTCAGTTCCTCCATCAAACTCTGTGTCGAGATGCTCTTGTTCTTTTCCACCAGTTCAAGAATCTTCTGCTGCCTCTCCTCGGTCAGCATCCTCTCACCTCCATTCCCTGTGATATCGCTTAGCGATACCGCCAAATTGGCACGATCTTTTGATTGACTTTAGTATACCGCCACTTTCATTCAAAGTCAATCATTTTCGTTCAAAATCTTCCACAAATCTCCTTTTCTCTTTTTGTATAATATGCACAATTCCTCTCGTTCTACCCTCGTTAAGCAAAGTAATTCTGCCCCATTTCTTTTTGTTTGACAGATTGTGACCGATATCGCCACATCCCCCACACCCCTCATCATTTCTAATAGTTCCCCCGCCGCCCTCACTTTTTTACCGTTCCAACCTCCTCTCGCATACATAAATACACAGGGGATTTGATTCTAAGAAAATCAGAAAATCCGTTAAAAAAATAACACGGTGAACAGCCTTATGCACAATGAAGCTGAGACTCAGAGAATCGTGGAAGCCCTTGCTGAACACGATTCTCACGATTGAGGCTCAGCGGAATGTTTCGTGCATCCGCTGTTCACCGTATTATTTTTTGTGGATTTCTTATCTCTTATTATACCTTAAAGGAAGCCACTGTTTCATTCAAAAGCCCGCTCAACCGCGACAATTCCTCCATCTTTGTAAGGACAGCATTGGAGTTCTCATTGGAATTTTGAGCCGACTGTTCCATCCCTTGCATATACTCGGTAATCTCTCCGACTAGTTCCGTGATCGACCGGATCGATTCATTGATTCCCTCCATGCTGGCGCTCATCTGACCGGACGCAGCTCCAAGATCCGTTGAAATCCCGCTGTAGAAGGCCGCATCCTGCTTATACATCCCGGCAAGCTCCGTCATTCCCTTATAATCCTTCATTACTTTTCCATTCATGAACTTCAACAGTTTCGCCGAGCTTTCCGACAGAACCGATACATTTTTGACGACGTCCTCTGTCACCTGACGAATCTTATCGACTGCCACTCTCGAGTTATCCGCAAGATCACGGATCTCATTTGCCACAACCGAAAAGCCTTTGCCCGCCTCTCCCGCTCTCGCCGCCTCGATCGAAGCATTCAGTGCCAGAAGATTTGTCTGCGAGCTGATCGACAGGATTTCCTCAGTCAGCGTATCGATATCTTTTACTCTCTGGCTGTCTGAAATCGCCTTTTCCAGTTCTCCCTTTGTCTCCTCATAGAGAGCAACTGCCTCTCTGCCGGATTTTTCTGATTCCTCATGCTGCTTTCCGGCTCGTTCCATAATGCCGCCGGACTGCTCGGCAGCCTCTCCGGCTTTCTTTGCCACGTCATTTACGAGGACGCCAAGCTCCTGTCCCGTATTTTTTATGCTCTCCGCCAGTTCTTTTGCCTCCGTTGTCTGTTCCATTACCTGAACAACCGACTCAAGTATATCGGAAATCCCTTGCGTCAGCACCGTCATCTCGGAAGAGGTTCCCTCTGCGATCGTGCCAATCTCCTCTGCCTCTTCTTTTGTATTTAAAATGATACCCCGAATCTGCTGTTTTACCTCGGCTGTCGCTGTCCGGATCTGCTCGGTCTCATTTTTATATTCTTTCGGAATCGCCTTCTCGCTGACCGTATTTTCTGAAAAATCACCGGAGGCAAACTGCTTGAGCATCTGTACCGGCGCCAGTGTCTTTCCGATCAGGCCCGCCATAAAAACCGTTACAAGCGCGATGATCACAAGTGCGATCACTACTGCTACTACGATCATTGTCGTAAGCGAATTTATGACATTGGCAGTCGGCACGACAACGCCCAGACGCCAGTTGCTTCCGTCGATAACAGAAGCGGCAAAATAACACTCACTGCCATCATAATCCTCCTGCTTTGCCACGTCGGTATCCGAACCGTCCATAAGACCGGAAAGTCCCGGCATAATGTCCGTAACCAGTACCGCAGTATCCTCCGTCGGCTCATATTCTTTATTTTTGTGCGCCACGTACTGTCCGCTGCTGTCGGCTAGAAATCCATAGACGCCATCTGCAAAATTGATGCTTCCGGTCAGGTCGGTTACTGTCCCAAGCGTCACGTCCAGACCGATCACCGCTTCCAATTCGTCATTTATGTAAACCGGCGCCGCGATCGTCGTACACATCTGGTTCGTCAGCACATCCCAATAAGGATCTGTCACGATCACCGCCTTTTCCTCTGCGGCCTGTTGATACCAGCCCCGCTGTACCGGATCATATCCATCCGGTATCTCCGCCTCCCGGTTGGACTGGATAAACTTACTGTCTTTTGTTCCACAGTAGAGATTCAAAAGCTCCTCCCTGCCCTCTGCATAGGTGTCAAGCACGGACTGGATAAATTCCTCTCCGGTCTGTCCGGCTGCTTCGATACTGTTTGCTGTCCCACTAGCTAGCATTTTCTCATTTTCGATCCACGTATTGATCTGCTCGGCATACTTATCTGCATTGAGCTGCAGGGCGTCCGTCTGGTTCCGGATCAAGTTTCTCCCCGCCACGATAACGATCCCGGCTGTCGTCAGTATGATACTTACCACAACGATACAAATAACACTGAGTGTCAGTTTTCCTTTAATTGTTCTTCCCATGATGTCCTCCTTAATTTTCCTCGCAATAATAGTGGAAGTACTGCTCCTTTAAAACCTTATAAGTGCCTCTCGGCAAATGAATCTTTTTTCCATTGTTCAGACAGATTTCCTGTGCATTCATACTGTCTACACATTCGAGATTTACGATATAGGCGACGCCGACCCTCACAAACTCTTTATATGCAGAAAGCCTCTCGCCGACCTCTGCCATCGTAGTCCGAAGCATACACTGGCTGCCATCTGCCAGATACATACACTGTGTTTTTCCCTGCGCCTCACAGTATATGATATCATTTAGTGCCACCCGCTGAACTCGGCCCTGTATCCGCAGGAGAAGATATCGTCTCTTTTCCTCCATGATCTCAGACAAATAGCGGTCTAAGAGCGGAAATAAAATTTCCTCCGACACCGGCTTTACAAGATACTGCACCGCATCCACGCCAAAGGCATCAAGCGCATGCTCTCTCGAACTCGTAAGAAAGAGGATTTTCCCCGTATTCCCCATATCCCGCAGTTCCCTTGCGGCCTCGATCCCGGTCTTTTCCGCCATATAAATATCCAGTACGACCAGTTCCGGCATATACTCGTTTTCCCTCACCATATAAAGCAGCTCATCCGCATCTTCAAAACATTTTACGGTGAACTCCATCTCCGGACGCCTGTCCCGGTAAGCGGCAAACATCTGCTCCGTTTTCTTTAATTCTGCTTCCTCGTCATCACAGAGTGCGATCAGAACCATAACTCTTTCCCCCTTACTCCGGCTTCCCGTTTTTATACAGCTCTGCATTGATCGAAGGAATATTCATGATCAGACGGAACACAAATACGCCGTCGTCATTCTTAAAATCATACTCCCCATCAAAATTATCTGCGGTCTTGATAATGCTTGACACGCCGATTCCGCCTGTCGCCTCCGGGTCTGGCTGTCCATATTTTAACTGTGTCTCCTTTTTGCATGTATTGCTGCAAAAGATCACCAGTTTATTCTTTTTTGTTTTGACCATAAGATGGATCGAACATGCCCGCTCAGGCGACTGCTTCTGAACCTCCATACAGCCATAGATTGCATTTTCATATGCATTTGCCAGTATCGTCACCAAATCGATGCTCGGTATTGCAAGGCTCTTTCCAAGTTCTACATCCAATGTGACCTTGATCTGCTCTTTTCTGGCTTTTCTCGTATACGCCGAGAGGATATTATTGACTGCTGTGTTGGCGCATATCGTCTCTATGACTGTTTCGTCCGTTTCTTTTTTATATTCTTCAAGATACTGCAAAAGCTCTTCATTCTGCCCTCTCCTCGCATACTCTGCGATCACCGCATTATGATGTCTCGCATCGTGGCGGATCCTGCGTCCGGATTCCACAGATTCTTCCAAAAGCTCCATATTTCGCTCGAGAAGCCTGTGGTTCATCTGCAATAACTGGTTCTCCTTCTGACGCTCCTTTTCCTTTCCGATATGCAGATAAAGACGGTAGATCAAAACCTGAAGGACGCCTGTCAGGAAAAAGTTCATAATGATCTGGAACAGACGGTAGGGAGTCTGGTCTTTTATGCTGGGATTCAAAATAAAGCCGATGCCAAAGAGGATACTGAGGATCATGATGGCAGCACTGAAACGATCCAGTTCATTTTCCACATAAAGGCTGAACCCCCGGATCGAGTCCTTGATCTTTGTCTCGATAAAAACTACCATAAGAATAATAAGCACGATCCGCGTAATAATATCCGCCCACACATTCCGGTCAAAGAAAATGATGGAAACTTCAATGCCGCTGATCAAAAATACCGCCAACAGATAAAATACGAGCGCCAGTTTGTACACAAGAAGAAAAATCGGATCCCGGCTCATACAGGCCGAAAAAACACAAAAACTGATGTATAATACAAACGCCACCATCTTGGCACAGCTCTGCCAGTCGATCACATACCAGATGCAGGCGCCCGCAGTCACAACGGTACAAAAAACCGCATATGCCGCAATCATCTTTTTCCGTTCAAACCGGAACTCACTCAGCAGGGAAAATAACAGGATCGTCCCGATCAGACTTACCACAAACCGTATGAGTGCTATATAGACAGAACCACCTAACATTCCCTCACAACCTTTTCTTTCCTAATTTTGCATATAGAGCAACTTGTATGGCTCAGCTTCGCTGAAACATTATTGTAACATATTTTTTTCCAAAAAAGTACAATTTGGTACAGTTCGCACTTTTTTCGGTATACTTTGCTGTTTTTCCATTCAGATACGGATTTATCTATACAATTTCCCGTGTTTATGCTACATTATACTATAGAAGAAAAGAGATTTCAATCAAACACCCCGCAGCAAAGGAGATTCTGTGATGAGTCAACTATTTTACACGGCGCCCTCCGGGCAGGACTGGAACAAAGCCCTCCCGGTCGGGAACGGAAAGC
Organism: Roseburia sp.; assembly: GCA_023664685.1. Classification (GTDB taxonomy): domain Bacteria; phylum Bacillota; class Clostridia; order Lachnospirales; family Lachnospiraceae; genus Eubacterium_F. Next base: position 20,881 of record JAMPFC010000022.1, read on the forward strand.
TCGGCGCTATGATCTACGGAGAGCGAGGCAGCGAGCATTTCCAGTTAAATGAAGATTCTGTCTGGTTTGGACGCAGGCGCGACCGCAACAACCCGGATGCCCTCGCAAATCTGAAAAAAATACAAGAACAGATCTTAAGCGGAAAAATACCGGAAGCTGAGGAATTATGCAAATACGCCCTCGCCGGTACTCCGCAGAGCCAGCATTCCTACCAGACACTTGGAGACGTCTGGTTTGACTACTGCGGCGCCCTGAAAGAAAACAGGGATTTTAAGCGCATTCTTGATCTTGATACAGCGATCCACATAAGCAGCATCACCGACTCTTCTACAAATGTAGTCTATCAAACCGAAACATTTGTCAGTCAGCATTATAACTGTATTATTGCGCAGTTTACCGCCTCGGAGCCGGGGCGTCTGGATCTTGCCGCCTCACTGCAGCGGGATTGTTTTTATGAAAAGACCGAACATACCACGGATACTCTGTACATCACCGGCGATCCCGGCGGAAATGGAATGGAGTTTTGTTGCGGCATGCGTTTTATAGCGGATGGTGGCAGCGTGCAGGGCATCGGGGAACATCTGGCAGCAAAGGGCGCCAAAAAAGTGACAGTTTTTATCACTGCCCTCACCAAATACCGCTCAGAAAACCCTCGTGCCGAGGTGGAGAAACTTCTTGACCATGCCTGTGCTGTCCGCTACGAGGAACTAAAAACTGATCACATCAAAGAATACCAGTCTTATTTTAACCGGATGCGTCTTTGTTTGGAGTATGATACGGAACTGGAACAGCTTCCGACCGACGAACGTCTGGCACGCATTGATGAGGCGCACCCCGACAATGGCTTGATCAATACCTACATGGATTTTGGCCGCTATCTGCTCATCTGCTCAAGCCGGGGAGACTGCCTGCCCGCAAACCTGCAGGGCATCTGGAACCGGGAGTATAACCCGCCTTGGCAGAGCAAATACACGATCAACATCAATACGGAAATGAACTACTGGCCCGCAGGGATCTGCAATCTCTCCGACTGTCAGCTTCCGCTCTTTGAACATATTCTCCGCATGCTGCCAAATGGTCAGGAGACCGCGCGGAAAATGTATGGCTGTCAGGGATTTGTCGCACACCACAACACCGACCTGTGGGGAGATACCGCACCACAGGATATTTATATCCCCGCTACATTCTGGGTTATGGGCGCCGCTTGGCTCTGCACTCATATATGGAACCACTACCTGTATACGCAGGACAAAATTTTCCTGAAAAAAATGTATCCCGCCCTCAAAGAGTCAGTACGCTTTTTCCTTGATTTTCTGATCGAAGTCGATGGCTGTTATGTCACCTGTCCATCTGTCTCACCGGAAAATACATATATTATGGAGGACGGAACGAGAGGATGTCTCACATATGGGTGTACGATGGATAATGAAATCCTCCACGAGCTGTTTGCCCATTTTCAAAAAGCCGCAGATGTTTTACAGGAGGAAGACCGGGAATTTGTCAAAACAGTAAAAGAATACGAAAAAAAGATCGCTCCGATCCGGATCGGCCGGCACGGACAGATCATGGAATGGCAGAATGATTATGAAGAAGCCGAGCCGGGACACCGCCATATCTCGCATCTCTGGGCATTACATCCGGCGCATCAGATCACAAAAGACGGAACTCCCGAACTCTGTCATGCCGCCGAGATCACGTTGCAGCGGAGACTGGCAAATGGCGGCGGACATACCGGGTGGAGCCGCGCTTGGATCATGAACATGTATGCCAGACTGTGGCAGGGCGAAAAGGTATACGAAAATCTACTGCAATTATTCCGTCACTCCACACAGCCAAATCTTCTGGATACGCACCCGCCATTCCAGATCGATGGCAATCTTGGCTCGATCGCTGCGATCGCCGAATCACTTCTCCAATCCACGGAAGAGAGGACAGTCCTTCTTCCTGCCCTTCCCGATGCGTGGAAAACCGGTACGGTAACAGGTCTGTGCGGCGTCGGCGGCATCCTTTATGATCTGGCATGGAAAGACGGGGCGCTAACAACCGCCACTTTACACGCCAGATGTGATGCGGCTGTCCGGCTCTGTTATGGGAGCCTAGAGAAAGAGGTTGAGTTAAAGAGGGGGGAACAGCTCTCGATTCAATATGCTATGTATAGAAAAAAGGGAAAGCCAGAAAAGTAAGGCTTTCCCTCTGCGTCCTTAACAGACTCTCTCATGTCTTTCTGTCTCATGGCATCTTCCCCATTATTTTCGATAAATTCGCTGCCTATGCTCACGATCAGACCCTCACTAAATTGAAAATCTTTTTACTTCTTCCTGTGTAAGTTCAATCAATTTTTTACCACACTTCTTTGCATATCTTGATAATTCAAGCAAATTCACATGACAAGATGGTGCATTAACATATGGATTTGGTTGCTCATAATAGCTTGGAGCAATGGCTTCATTTTCTAAAAATCTAGGCTTCGTTCCATTCATAGTGATACACCTCCAATAATTTTTTTGCTTGTTCCTCATCAATGAAGAACTGGTACTGATGAAGCATTCCCAAATATTCCGCATGGAATACATCCATATAATGCTTTAATAATTCAGCATTAGCGGCAAATCCATGTACAGCTCCTTCATATCCCCATTTGATAGATTTATCAGCAGCTATGGCGAAAAGATGACCACCTACACCAACATATTTCTGACTGCCAAATTCATGCTTGTTGTTATAAGGAGCAGTACAAGCCCAATGAAGATACGCGGCATGGGAATCCTTGTCATTTCTTACACCCACCAAGCCTTGGATGGTGTTATCATCCTTTAGAGCAAGGGCATATACTTCAACATCTTTGGGTATCTCATTCCAGTTAATGTGCCAGCCATTGGTTTTTTGGAATTTTTTCAAGTAAGTACGGCTTTCGACTTTGAATACGACAGTTTCCTTGATATCGCCTGTTACCGTGTCTTTCAAACAGGGAACGATTTCATCTATCCAAATGTCGATACAGCCTTGTTCAATTCCTGTCATGTAATCCCCCTTTTTATAGTATAAATCTCACTCCTCATGATCTCAATCACTATAGTAGTCCTTCCTACACCCTATCAGAATTAACAATGACCTTTTTCGAAACTCCCATACAGATATTGTACCATATCCTCCGGCAAATTACAACACGCCTTTTCTTCTTAGTGTATTTTTGAAAACTAGACTTCTACGCATACCCCTCCTTCATATCTCCCGATTTGTACGCCTTCAAAAGCTCCATCAGATCACCGATCTCCTCCAACATTTCCTCCCCCTTATCCGTATCCGCAATATTCGCCCTGCTCTCCAGTTTTTCCACGAGTTTGATTTCGGGCGTCTGGTTGCTTTTCCCGGGGATAAATGGCTTATGCTCTGCAAGGCTCAAGCTGTGCGAATCATAGATGAGCGTATATCCAGCGATTCCGGTCGCCTTCTGGTATGCTTTTGAGATGCCGCCGTCGATGACAAACAATTTCCCATCTGCTTTTACCGGACTCTCCCCATTTTTGATCTTCACCGGGACGTGACCATTGACAATATGCCCCCTGTCCCCATCGATTTCAAACAGTTCCAGTATCCTCTTGCAGACAGAAGCCTCCTGTGAAAACACATAATAAGCATTATAATGCTCCTTCTGGAGTTCTTTGTCATCAAGGTAATAGTTTTCAAAAAATGCCATTTTATCCTTCCCATACAAGGGCGACTTCGGGCCGCACCACAAATACCACATAAAATCACAGGCATATTCTTTTTCCTTCGTATTTTCACGAAAAAAATACGCCCGGTTTACGATTTCATCTAGTTTATCAAGAAGGCATTTTCCGCTATAACTTTTGCCGCTTATATTGACGCTCTGCAGCTCCCCCCGCTCATCCATCGGAATGCATCCGTGAAAAAGAAGGTTCTGGTTGCATACATGATACATGGAACCCTTTGAGAGAAGAAAACGGATATGCGCGTGCAATTTCTCACTGTGCAAAAACGAATTTTTCAGCACCTTCATAAGTTCCTCCTCTCCCTCGGACAGCGCCAGCGGATCATCTGGATCGACCGTCGGGAAAAAGCGGTCTCTTAGCTCATAAAGCGTTCCACCGATCTCGATCGTACCGTCAGAAAAATGGATTTTCCGAAACAGGCTGCGCTCTTTCATCTCCCATTCCGGGTATTTTTCCATAAGCCGCCCCTCTAACTTAAGCTGAATAACAGTAATCGCCTTGTGCATTTTAGCCACCAGTTTAGCATCGACCGGATCGTAAATATTGTCATCTAACGTATTCGGATAATAAAGGCTGCACTCATCCTCTTTGTATGCCTCTGCCGCAAACACAGCAAGAGCGCGCAGATTCAGCCCATAGCCATCCTCGAGGACGTCAAAGTTATTGTAACGCATGGAAATGCGGATCACATTGGCGATCAGGGCAGCATTGCCGGAAGCTGCCCCCATCCACGAAATATCATGATTTCCCCACTGTATATCCACATCGTGCATGGACATCAGCTCCTCCATGATGATATCCGCCCGCGGCCCCCTGTCATAAATATCACCGATGATATGGAGCTTATCGATCGCAAGCGACTGGATCAGCTCACACAGCGAAACGATAAATTTTTCCGCCAGTTCCGTATCAATAATGGTGTTGATGATCTCATCATAATAAAAATCCTTATTGACGTCGTCGGTCACATTCAATAACTCATCAAGAATATAGACGAGGTCTTTGGCGACACGCTTTCTTACCCTTGAGCGGGTGTATTTTGCCGACACGGATTCACAGACAAGGATCAGGCGGTAGATCGTAAGCCGCTTCCACTCATCTGTCAACAGCTCTTTTTCCGCCAGTGATTTCATCTCCTTCTCCGGGTAATAGATCAAACTGGCAAGGGTCTCCCGCTCAGCATTTGAGACGGTTTTCCCAAATACCAGATCGATCTTTTTTTTGATTGTCCCGGAGGCACTTTTCAGCATATGGAGAAAGGCCTCATACTCACCATGAAGGTCACTAAAAAAATATTCCGTTCCTTTTGGCAGACTCCGGATCGCCGACAGATTGACCATCTCACTCGCCACACTGTCGATCGTCGGATACTCTTTTGCAAGAAGTTTTAAATATCTCTCATCCATTGCTGATTTCCCCACACTTTATTGCAATTTTCCTAAAATCCACGCTACGTCGTCGGTCGTTTTCATTTTCTCCATCACATCTTCATCCTCAAGGGCTTCACAGATCTTTTGCAGAAGATCAAGATGCTCATCGCCGATGCCAGCGATTCCAAAGACTAACTGTGCCTTCTCATCTCCGAAATCCACGCCCTCCGGATACTGTACAAGCACGATTCCGGTCTTTTTGACCGAACCTTTCGCCTCCGATGTACCGTGTGGGATCGCCAGTCCCATTCCCATATACGTCGTCGTCAATCTCTCGCGCTCAAGCATCGCCTCCACATAGCTCTCATCGACACAGCCCTGTTTTACCAACAACTCTCCCGCCGCACGGATCGCCTCTTCTTTGGATACCGGCGACTGGTTTAAGCGGATACCATTTTCATCAATCACACGTTTCTTCGGTTCGTCCTTTTTCACATCCTCTGACACCGCTTCCGACTGCGCTGATGCCGGCGCCGCCATATCCTTTCCGGTCACTAACTGCTCATAGAACGCATCCAGAGACGGATCTGCCAGAAAATTCCCGATCGTAATAAGCTTCGCCTGCGGCGCTGATTTTCTTGCACGGTCTGCCAATGTCGTCTGTACGACTGCCACATCACAGTCTGCCGGAATATTATCTACGGAGGTATTTTTTACGATGATCTCCGGACGGTCATTTTTGATCCGGTTGCGGAATTTCGTCGCTCCCATCGCCGATGACCCCATCCCGGCGTCACAGGCAAATATGATCTTCTTAATACCAGAGGTATCACCGATCGCATCACTTTGTGCCACAGCCTGCCCCTTCGACTCCGCTTTCATCTGCTTCATCTGATCCTGCGCATCCGATAAACTTCCCTTTTTGCCATCCGTCATTTTGATGATCGGTGCGGCGATCAGGAACGATACAACAGCCGCGATCGCTACGCCAAGTATCGTAAATACGATCTTATCCTTTGGCGTCATCGACAAAAAGGCGATGATCGACCCCGGCGAGGATGGCGCTTTCAAACCGCAGCCCGTCAGTGAGAAAAAGAAGATGGAACATATATTTCCTACGATCGGCGCTACGATCACGATCGGATTCATGAGGATATACGGAAAATAAATCTCATGAATCCCGCCAAAGAAGTGGATGATGACTGCTCCCGGTGCGGACTGCTTTGTCGCTTTGTCCTTTGCCATAAAACAGTATGCCAGAAGCACGCCAAGTCCCGGCCCCGGATTCGCCTCAAGCATATACATGATCGACTGTCCCGCTGTCTGCGCCTGCTCCGAACCGATCGGCGTAAAAATCCCATGATTGATGGCATTGTTTAAGAAAAGCACCTTCGCAGGCTCCACGAAAATCGCAACCAGCGGCAACAGCGCATGGTCAATCAAAATTTGCACGCCTTCTGACAATACTTTCAAGATCACGGTCATAACCGGGCCGATCAGGAAATACCCGATGATCGCAACGATCATACCGAGAATGCCGACGGAAAAGTTATTGATCAGCATTTCAAAGCCAGTCGGCATATGGCCATCCATCAGCTCGTCAAATTTTTTGATGACCCAGCCGGCAAATGGCCCGATGACCATCGCCCCCATGAGCATCGGCTGTCCCTCCGAACCGCCGACACCGGCGATGCAGCCCATAATGGCGATCGCTCCCATGACGCGCCCTCTGTCTCCTCCGATCAGCGCACCGCCCGTCGCAGCAATCAAAATCGGAAGAAGATACGTCAGCATATACGGTTGGATAGAAGCAAGCCCCTCATTCGGAAGCCATCCATCTGCGATAAATAACGCTGTGATAAGTCCCCATGCGATAAATGCACCGATGTTCGGCATCACCATCGACGATAAAAACTTACCAAATCTCTGTACCCCATTTTTCATTTTACACAACTCCTTTCACAATATATACGTTTACTCACGAATACCTACAATAACTGTACCCCAGCTTTCTCGCATTCTGCGCAGAAAGCTTCGGGAACATTTTCATCTGCAATGACCAAATCTGTCTCCTCCAGACGACATATATGAAATGTACTTTTTTTATCGAGCTTGGAGGAATCCATCAGTATGATCTTCTCGGCAGCCTGTTTGAACACTGCCTGCTTGAGATGAGCTTCCATCGAAACCTCGCACGAAAAACCGGCATCTGACGCATAGCTTGTAACTCCCAGAAACGCCAGATCAAAATTAAATGACCTCACTGACTCTGCCGTCTGCATCCCGCATACGCTCATACTGTATTTATTTAGTTCGCCCCCTAGCATGACGATGGCAGGATGCTTTAACTTTGACAATTCCACCGCACAGGTCATGCTGTTTGTAAAGATGAAATTGGGCTGATCCGGCCAGATTTTCGCCAGTGCTGTCGTCGTACTTCCCGAGTCCAGAAAAACCGATGTGTTCGGTTTGATAAGCGCTACCGCCTTTTCCACGATTTTTTCTTTTTCTGCCACATTCCGCACCGCCCGCCGTCCTATGTAATCATCCGTTCCGAGGACTACCTCGACGGATTTTGCGCCTCCGTGGATGCGGACGATCTTTTTCGCCTCATCGAGCGATTTAAGATCTGTCCGCAACGTCATCGGAGACACAGCCGGAAACTGTTTTTCCAACTGCGCAAATGTGATATTTCCTTTTTCGTTTATAAAATCTACAATTAACTTTCTTCGTTGTTCCATTGAATCCATAACTTTATTCCTCTACAAAATGGCTCAGCAAATATTCCTCTGCCTCCGGACACCATAAGCCCTTATTGGCATCGAGAATATCAGCCAGACCGGTAAATCTCTCATCTTCTGCCCCCTTCGCACGAAAATCCTCCAGTGCGGTAAGCGGCATGTTCAGATGGGTATAGATCAGCTTCTTTCCGCCCGGGATCTTTGGCAGATTGAGTGTCGTCTCTGCAGCTGCGTCAAGACCGCCGACATGCGTAACCATAACCGCCGGATTGATCCGCTTCGCCGCTGTCAGTTCGAGTGACTCGATCATATCGGCGGTATTGCCACCGGTCGTCCCCATGACATGTGTGGAATTATAATGTACGTCATAGAAATTTAACTTTGCGCCAAACTGGGTATCCGTCGGCCCCGCAAAGAAATTCAGACAGCCATCCCGTCCCAATACCCCGCTGCTCTGCTCCACTACTGCTGCGACCGGCGCATAGCAGAGTACATCGTCAAATCCTGTCCCGCCTGTGAGTTCACGGAGTCCGGCAACCGGATCTTCCATCTCCCCGGTGTTTACAAAATGCAGATCGATGCCATCCGCTTTTGCCTCCTCGACCGGGAACAGTTCCTCCGCGCGTTTTAGTCTGTCCTCATTTACATCCGTCACAACGACCATCGAGGGACGAACATCCCGGTGAAGTGCGTAAGTCAGCGCCCCAAGCCCCATCGGCCCCGCACCCGCCATGATTGCAAGCTTTCCACCCTCTTTGATCCCCATCTCATGATGATAAACTCCCATCTTCGTATGATAGGCCGCATTAAACGCCCCGATGCTGCAAGACATCGGCTCTGCCAAAGACGCCTCATAGTAGGCGCGCCCCTTATACTCCAAAAGACACCCTAACTCCATCACCTCCGCCGGAATCACGCAATATGTGCAGTCTCCGCCAAAAAATTCATACGAATATCCCGGACTCCACATCGTTCCCTTATAATTCAGGGCGGGCTGCAATGTAAATTTCATGCCGGGTTTGAATTTGTCCTGATGCGCCGCTCCCACTTTTACAATGTCACCGGCAAATTCATGCCCCATGATCGCCGGATGCTCGGCCACATCCTCATGTACCCGCTTATGCTCTGTGCCGAGGATCGCACATTTGTATGTGGACATGCAAATGCTGTCTGACACTACCTTCACCAGAATCTCATCCTCTTTGATCTCCGGCAGCTCAAACTCATCCATCCTCAGATCATTTGCCCCATGAAGCCTTACCGCTCTTGTTTTCATTCAACAATCTCCTTTCCATTTTTTCGCCTTAATATTTTTGTTTTAACAGTTTTTATTATTATAACAACAATTATTTCCGCTGTCAACACTTTTGTTTCAAAAGTTTCGGAATCAATTTTCAAAGCTTGCTGTTCAAAAGGTACCGGAAAAATATCGTGCAGTCGCAGGAATATTTCCGATGAGGACCTTATAAACGTGTCGGTCCTTAGGCTGCGTGTAAGGTGCGATTGCACAAAGTACAGAAATTGCACGAGGTGCGGAAAACGCACCTTGCAGCCTTTGTACCGCTACATGTTTATCTAGCGGGAGCGGGTCCGAAGCGGAAACTATTCCTGCTGCTGCACAAAGTTTGCCAATTTCACGAACAGCAATCATTGAAAATTGATTTCCGTGTTCAAAAGTTTTCACTCTCCATCTATTCTATTATATCCACAAATAACCATATTACCCAAAAAAGACAGCAATCCTTTTTATCAAGATTACTGTCTTTTTATTAAACCCTCTTTTATTAAATTTTCCTTTAATTTTATTTCCCCTTGATCACACAGAGTAGCGGACGAAGCACCTCATAATATCTCTGTTGAGGCTTTTTTCCAAATTTTCGGTCAAACTCCTCCTTGATCGCCTTTCTATTTTTCCGGTTATGTGACTGAATGATATTATATGCCTCTTCTGCCTTTGTTACATCCAAATCATGTATATTTAGTACTATCGCAATCAGATTTATCCTGCGGGAACGCTCATCTCCGGTGCAGTGTTTTGAAAGCTCCGCCTTCCATTTGGCATCGTTCTTGATTTTCAGATACCAGTCATGCCCTCTTTCCGACCCCAAAATAGCAGTAAGTGCCTGATGCCATCCGCCCAGATTAGAGATCGGAACCGATCTGGCAATCCCCATCACACACTCTTCTTCTGTTAATTTCCTCTGTACCGCCATTTCTTCCCGGAAAGCAGCCACCAGAACCGCTTTTTCTGACGAAGAATTTTTGACCTTCTTATTCTTTTTCTTCTGTGCCTTCTTTTTATTTGGTTTTTTCTTACTTATGACTTTAAAGCCTTTCTGACAAATTTTAATCCCCCGGCTCTTCCAAAAATCAATGGCCGCCTGATAATCCTTATCATTAGAATAAATACAAAACGATGCTTTGGGATGTTTCGCAATCAGATAAGACAATACCCCGATCAGTTGATAATCCAATGCATTAATCCCCGACGCACACTCCAACCAGAGAATTTTGGGATTATGCACCTGCTTTATCAAAAATTCTTCCAGATGCTTTGAATGATTTTTTGTATAAAACGTAATGATCCGATCTTTCCTGCGGATCTTCTTCGGCATATCAAACCACCTGTCGCCGACATTTTCTGTATCAATTAAATAATATTTCCTGTTCAAATTTTTCACCTGTTCTTTTTATGCAAAAGTGTCCATAAGGCCTGATTCTTTGTACAATCCCTTCCTTTTTACCAAACTTGCAAATCCTAATGGTTACAGATAAATATCCCAATACCCTTTTCGATCTGAACCCACTCTTCCTATGATGCCCTTCTCCTTTAAATTTTTAAGCTTAACAGAAACTGTCTTTCTACTTACACCAAGTATTTCAGCAAGTTCAACCGTTTTATATTTTGAATTATCTTTCAATAACTCAATAATCTTTTTTTCTGTAACATCTGTAACCTTTTCTGTAACATCTGTAACCTTTTCTGTAACATCACTGCTTTTTTTGCCACTTGTCAGCGTTGCTCCTGCAGACCGCATAGGAACGATCAATCTAAAAACATCGTCTTCCTCAAAATCCGGCTCCGCATTAGAATAGATTTTCGTATACTTATACAAATTCCGAACACCCGAACCAAGCGAATCTGCATATCCAATATTCACAAAAAATTTTGCTATGATAGGATTCTTCGGATAAGGAGTGAAATTCTCAAGGCTAATTCTCCCCTTCCATTGTGTCCTGCTCCAGTTCTCCGTCCATATTTTATCCTTTTCGATAATCAGTTTTGCCGGAAATGCGCTCTTAAATTCCCTATGCACAAGCAGGTTACTGACAATCTCTCTGGCTATTGCAGTTCGCACACTTACACTAACATCATCAATTAAGAAAAACTTGTCATCTGTATGCTTCTTAATAAAATCAATCAACAGGTCATAACTTTCCATCAAATTATTTTCCACAATCAGACGGTCATCATAACGGTCTAAGTTCTCTACGCGGTAAATTGCATCTGTTTTGTAGCCCGGCACGCAGGACTGAATGGCCTCTGGCTTTCCGAGCAGGAGAATACACGCCATATTAAAGCCTTTTTTTCCACTTTCCATATCTTTTTCATAAAGTCCGGCACTTCGTAACAGCTCCATGTCCGTCATGTTCCCCCACGGATGATCTTTAAATTTATTAACAGCCCTTTGCCGGGCTTTACTCACCAGATCCATGCACAAATCTTCCTCTGTGGCATACGGAAATATCTTACGCTCAATGTACGCTGCTGACTTTCTATTAGAAATATTCGCCACCAAGTCCGCAGATGTAGTCACATCCTGATCTGCATCTCCATTGCGGTCATATATCTTGCCACAACAAATCTCAATCTGCGAACTGACAGGAACATATACCCAAAGCACAATCATTCCCTTATACTCTATCTCCTCAAGATTTAAGTACAGAGATGGAGCCATTTTCTGCGGATTATTGAGCAGATTTATAAAATTCTGCTTCATATCAGCAATTTTTGCCGGATTTACGCCAATTACCTCTCCAACTTTCTTATCACCCCGCTTCACTTCCTTTACGCCAAGCAAAATATAACCACCGTAACGATTAGAGAACGAACTGACCGTCTCAAATACGCTGTCACTCAAAGAATTGACACTTTCTTTATATTCCAGTGTATAACTCTCTCCCTCATTCAAAAATTCTTCTAATTTTTCAATCGTCATTATTTGGCTCCCTTTTCAAAGCTATCAATCTATGCTTATGTCTTTACCCTTTGAAAGTCTTGCAACAGATACACAATACCAATTTATAGTATAGCACATTCCTATTAACCCCTCAACTTTTTGGGGGAAAGCAGTATAAATAGCACAACGCTAAAACCTTTTTAAAGAACCGTCCAATCTTCCCACTTCGAATCCGTTACTGCCAGTACCTCTGTACCGCCTCTTCGGCATCCGCCTCAGAAAGTCCAAACTTGGCAATCAGCTTTTGTACTGCATCCGAAAATGAGACTTTGAAGTCCTGATATGTTTCAACAGCACTCTTTACCGCAGCTTCTTCCCGCTCGCTCCGGATATAATTTCTCATAATCTTTTCTTCGTCAAACAATGTCCACATGATATCTAAGCCTTACCTATAAGGCTTTAACCTCACTTTCCCTGCTTTCCAGATACTCCTTTAGCACATCTTTGTCCTTACAAATACAGATAGTTTCCAAAATCGCTTCCTTCGTCCGTCCATACAACTTCCTCTGCTCACTGTATACCTTTGTAAATTACAGTTGCAGCAGATATTTCTTCATTCTGATGACTTCCGTTCAATATGCCAACTTCCCTATTCTTTACGAGATATTTTATTCAATAACTGTTCAAATAACTTTTCACTTATATGGCAGTTAGAGCCTCTAAGGAACTCAACAGCCTCTTCAATATCTTCTGCACTTAATATCCCAGAATCATATGCAAGCAACAAAATTCCTATTGTACCCATAATACGAATTCCCATTTGAAGCGCAATTTTCCTCCCCTTCACTTCATCCATTAGCAAAAAATCAGCATGAATATTATCAGATAAGATAATCGCTTCACTTTCCCCAATATCCAATCCCGTCGCACGCTTAAAAAGACTGACGGATTTCCGGTCTTCTATATTTACTCTACGAATAAAATCACTATTTGCAATGATTATCGCTTCTTTTTCGAATTTTGGATTGGACGTCAATTCTGTATACACCGCTTCGGGAAGCTGCACTTCACCAAACAAGTCCCGCAACACTCCTAGACAGTCACATTTCATCAATGATATCAACGGAATTGTATCCGCTACAATAATCATGCTTTCACTCCTTGTAACTGATAATAAGAATTTATTTCCTTTTCTACTTCTGATATATCCAAATCAAGATAAGGTAATCCCATACTTTCATACAGTTCTATCAAATCCCATTTGGGAATCCCCAAAATCTCAGCAGCTCTTCCATGAGAAATCGTCAAATCTTTGATATAAGGATATAATATCAAAGCATTTCTTCTTAATTCATCTACAGAATTTTCATTCGAAAGAAAAGTTTTCATTTCTTTTGGCACACAAATTTCAATGTTCGCCAATTCCATAATATCACCCCCTGCTTGAATATTAAAATTATTTTAACATCTTCAATTTCAAAAAACAATCAATATTTGTAAAGTTTCAATACGTATCACTTCATCTTTATAATAAAGCTAAAACCTTTTCAAAAGAACCGCTCGATCTTCCTCTGATAACTCAAATACATCCATTGCCTGTTCTACTGATAATTTCATCGTTTCCATAACCTTCCGTTTCCTTATAATAATAGACCTTTGGCAGTTCAAATAATACAGACAAACTTTACCTTATGAAAAACGCTGATTTTTTAACCTACTCCACTCCGTTACTGCCAGTACCTCTGTACTGCCTCTTCGGCATCCGCCTCAGAAAGTCCAAACTTGGCAATCAGCTTTTGTACTGCATCCGAAAATGAGACTTGGAAGTCCTGATATGTTTCAACAGCACTCTGCACCGCTGCTGCTTTTGCTGCCTCCTCCCGCTCACTCCGGATATAATTTCTCATAATCTTTTCTTCATCAAACAATGTCCACATAATGTCTACAACCTCACTTTCCCTGCTTTCCAGATACTCCTTTAGCACATCTTTGTCCTTACAAATACGGATGGTCTCTAAAATCGCTTCCTTTGTCCGTCCATACAACTTCCTCTGCTCACTGTATACCTTTGTAAATGTAACATACTGCCCGACAATATCATCCCCATTGTCTCCATACAGCATTCTGACTTTTACCTCCAGCGCCGACTCCTGACCGTCAAAAAACTCATCTGAAAGACAGATATACTTTGGCC
>JAMPFC010000023.1 GCA_023664685.1 Roseburia sp.
ATATCACGAGGATATCGGAAGACGGGAAGTGGGGAAGGCTGAAAAAGAAGAGTGCGGATGGAAGGTATCGGTGGATTTTGTTGGAGAGGGTGAAAGAGATGTAGGGAGTTTGTGGGAAAAGCAGGGGGATTAAAGGGGAAATAAAAGAAAACTATAAAACTAATAAAGAGCGTGCCTTATAACAACTAGCACACTCTTTATTAGTTTTATATTAGAGATGGATGGGCAAAAAAATCGGAGAGAGTTGTTTTGAAAAAAGAGCGAGAAACTGTATAAAAACAGTTGATTTGTCGAATTGTGTCGAGAAAAAACGGTTGTGTAATTATATTTTATGTGATATATTTATAAAACGATTTACAACAACAATATACATAATTTAACAAAGGAGAGTATTGTTTTGATTAGAAAAGGAATAAAAAATACAATTATAGGAAGTTTAAATTTTGATATTTTTAGGATAGATGATTTTGCTATAACCATAGAGGATGAAAATGGATATAGCATAAAAATAGACTACGATAAATATTATTTTTATATTCAATTTAATGAATCTGATTTTGAAGATGTTAAAATTTTATATAGTCCCGGTCAGATATATAATCAAGCAGAAAATAAATTATATGCTTTTGCTTTTGACACGGATATAAAGATTCAGATTCATAAATGGCTTTATAGAGTAAAAAGAGAACTGACGTCTCCTGTGATTAGAGATATAAGTGAGACAGTAGTTAATTTTGCAGATGATTTTGCTGAAAGAATCAATAACATGAACGATGAGTTTTTTAACATTAAGGAAGCAGATGAGTTAAAAAAGCGTCTGGAAAAACTGGAAGAAATTATATTAAAACGAGATGCTGACCGCAATGATTATGAATTAATGGAAGAGATTGAAAAGATGAAAGTAGAAATAAAGTTTTTGAAAGATACTATTGATAAATTATCTAAGAAAAATTGGCTAAAATCTGCTTTGTCGAAATTAGGGGCATGGAGTAAAAGACCAGAAAACCAAGAAGTAATAAGATTAGGAATAGAGGTAGTAAATGCAGTTTCTAAAAACAGATTGCCGGGAGACAAATAAAATGTAATGTTATAAAGTTGTATACTAGTTGTCATAGTTTAATATAACAGGCGGAAATAGGTCATGTGAAAGGAAAAAGATATACTTTTAATCAAGTTTTCAAAGAAGTGAGCATTTTATAAAAGTGCATATCATGCAAGCCTGTTTCAAATTTTGGTAAAAGCCATATCCCTATCTGCAATACAGACCTCCAAACTGACTAATGATCACCTTTGCCAACTCTGCATTTGGTCTTGTGATGTTTACAGGATACTGTAATCTTCTCTCATAATTCCACATACATCAGCACCCCCCTTCCCACGGCCACGGGCCTTCAACCCAAGTCCAGCCATTTTCTGTATTTACGTTTTCGTTGACAAGCGGGCCATAGTATTTTGCGTATTCATGGGCCGCATCTTTATACATTTTTTTGTACTTTTCATAATACATCAGGGCGTCCTCATCGGTAGGGTGGGTATCCAGAAAAAGAACCACATCATCGATGGCAAAGCCCAGTTCCTGAATATACCGAAACATTTTTGCTTGATCTGACTGATTCATCTCATACCCCTCCTGTAATAATTGTTATTGTTGTTATTGCTGGTGTTACGTGCAAATGAAGAGCAGGCGGCCTTTGCCCCTTCAAAAGAAAGGACAAGATCTTCAAATATTGTGCCATTTTTCAATCCATTGCAGCCATCCATCACATTTTCCCATTTTTGCCAAGGGACATAAGCCATAGCGAGGCTCTTTCCGCTCCCACGCATCGGCATGGATGGAGTGTCACAGCCGCAGGAATTTGCGTAGCGATTATCCATAAGAATCTCCTTGATCTTTGTTTTTAGTATAATTTATGACAAATTTTGCGGGAAGTGAAAAAAGATTGTGAAAAAGATTTAAAAAAATATTGACAAAAGGAGAGGAATGCGATAATATAAAACAGTAATCATTACTATTATTAAAAATGAGGTGAATGTTTGGCTGGAATAAAATACAGTAAACAGAGAGAAGCAATCCTCACGTATTTGAGGAGTACGAAAGAACATCCGACAGCGGAGAAGGTTTATTCCAAATTGAGAGCGGAATACCCGAGGCTTAGTTTGGGTACAGTATATAGAAATTTGAATCTTCTGGCAGAGTGCGGGGAGATTCTTCGGCTGAACTGTGGGGATGGAACAGATCATTTTGATGCTGACATCCGGCCGCATAACCATTTTATATGTAAGGGATGTGGCAGAGTGTTGGATTTGGATATGCCCTCACTGGAGTTTATTGATGAGAGGGCGACCGAGAATTTTAACGGAACGATCGAAGGGCATCAGATTTATTTTTATGGCCAGTGTAAGGATTGCATGGAATAAAGTTTACGAGGGCATTTGGCCTGAGAAACTTATCATAAAAATATTTAACAAAAAGGAGAGATTAAGATGAAAAAGTTTGTTTGTAGTGTATGTGGATACGTTCATGAGGGAGATTCTGCACCGGAGAAATGTCCTCAGTGCGGAGTAGGTGCAGACAAGTTCAAGGAGCAGACAGATGATTCCATGACATGGGCGGCTGAACATGTGGTTGGAGTTGCCAAAGGTGTAAGTGAAGATATCGTGGCAGACCTTCGTGCAAACTTTGAGGGCGAGTGTTCCGAGGTTGGTATGTACCTTGCTATGGCGCGCGTGGCTCACAGAGAAGGATATCCGGAGATCGGGCTTTACTGGGAAAAGGCTGCATGGGAGGAAGCAGAGCATGCTGCTAAGTTTGCAGAACTTCTCGGTGAGGTAGTTACAGATTCTACGAAAAAGAACCTTGAGCTTCGTGTGGCAGCTGAGAATGGCGCTACTGCTGGTAAATTTGACCTTGCAAAACGTGCAAAGGCTCAGAATCTTGATGCAATCCATGACACTGTGCATGAAATGGCAAGAGACGAAGCAAGACACGGCAAGGCATTTGAGGGATTGCTGAAGAGATACTTCGGATAAGCTGGGAAACCTTAATTGATAAGTTGGTACAGCATTTCAGGGTGCATAAGCGAAAACTTGTGTACCCTGATTTTTTCTGTGGGATTATGGTTAAACGGTTGCGTAAAAAGCGTGCAATCGTTCAGCATATATGTTATACTGATTTTGTTTAATGATAATATTTTGGTATTGTAAATGCGCTTACTTATATGAAAAATATGGATCAGTGGGGCAGCGGAATCCCCAGATTAATGATGAATTGCCAAAAGGCGGGGTTAAGAGAACCAGAATTGCTAGAAATAGGTGGCAGTTTTCGGATCAATATGTTTCGTAAGACGGAACTGGCACAACAGACTGATGCAAATAAGTTTCGATATAGTGTCCAAGTTGGTTCAGATAGTATCCAAGCTGTGATATTAGATTTAAAAAGTGCGGATAAGAAGCTGTTGAAATGCACATATACATGCGTGCGCTTGACTCATTACGTATGCGAGAATAAAATTATTGGTTCTTTTCCCATCCGATTTCCTAAATGCAACAAATATGATACAATTTGTATGTAAAATAAATTCTGACATTTTGGTCAGGAGGTGCCGGATGATAAAAATACTGATTGCAGAAGACGAGAAACCGATTGCCAATCTTGTTGCTATGAGCTTGAAAAATGCCGGATATGAGTGTGAATGTGCCTATGATGGGATGAGTGCGGCAGACCAGATCGAGAATGGGCATTATGATCTGATCTTACTGGATATCATGCTTCCGAAGGTGGACGGATATGAACTGATGGAGTACATAAGACCGATGGGGATACCGGTCATTTTTTTGACAGCAAAAACATCAGTGAGAGATAAGGTGAAAGGACTTGGGATGGGGGCGGAGGACTATTTGGCAAAGCCATTTGAGATTGTGGAACTTCTGGCGAGGGTTGAGGTTGTGTTGAGGCGTTATCATAAAAATGAAACCGTTTACCGGGTGGAAGAACTGGAGGTCGATACGCTCTGCCATGTTGTAAAAAAGGATGGTGTACCGGTGGCATTGACTAATAAGGAATACGAACTTTTACTGTTGTTTATCCGCAATAAAAATATTGCCCTGTTTCGTGAAGTGATTTATGAAAAAATATGGGAGAGGGAGTATGATGGGGAGAGCCGGACGGTGGATCTCCATGTTCAGAGGCTGAAAAAGAAGCTTGGCTGGGAGAAAAAGATCAAGACGATCTATAAGGTGGGGTATAGACTGGAGGCAGCGGATTGAAGATTACGTGGAAAATATTTTTTTCAACGGTATTTGCTATGACAGTGACGTTTTGCATCGCAGGGTGGTTTCTCATCTCTGCGTTTTTTGAATCCGGCTATGAAAGGGCGGTCGGGAGTGCAGTGGATGTGAGCCGGATGTTTTTGCGCACGTTTGGCAATTATATGGTGACAGTATCGGATGAGGAAAAGGAGACTCAGCGGAACATCAGCATTCTTGCGGGGGAACTGCGGGAAGAAAATATTCACATTTATATTAAGAGAGAGGATGGAACGGAGGTGTTTTCAGATGTTCCCTTTCAGGCGGAACTGACGGATGCAGATACCGGGGCAGGACAGGAACTTACATATCTTCTCGTGAAAAATGGGGAGAATTATTACATCCAGATCAACAGCAGTATTCAGGTGGAGAAGGTACAATATCATCTAGTGACATTTCACAATGTGACGGGATTGTTTCGTGAGCGGCAGGAGCATTTGGGGATTTACAACCGTTTTTTGCTCTGGTTTCTCTTAATAGATGGGATCGTGAGTTGGATTCTTGCAAGGATTATTGTGAAGCCGATCCGGAAGATATCCCAGAGTGCCAGAAAAATAGCAGATGGAAATCTGGAGTGTCGTATTTCCATCCGGAATCAGGATGAAATCGGAGATATGGCAGTGAATTTTAACCGAATGGCAGAACATCTTTCCGGGAAAATACTGGAATTAGAGGATGCCGCCAGAAGACAGGAGGAATTTGTAGGGAGTTTTGCCCATGAGTTGAAAACCCCGCTCACCTCGATTATCGGTTATGCCGATTTGCTGCGCTCTAATCAGTACACAGAAGAAGAGCAGTTTGAGTGTGCCAATTATATTTTTCATGAGGGAAAGCGTTTGGAGTCGTTGTCTCTTCGGCTGCTAGAACTGATCGTATTGGAGAAAAAGGAACTGATACGCAAAAAAGTACGGGCAGAAGAATTGATTCACAGGGTTGCCGGAGTGATGGTACCTGTGATGGAGGAAGAAGGGGTTGAATTTGTTTTCGGAGCGGATGCGGGAATTTTATTTGTTGAACCGGAACTGATCTGTTCAGTGATCACAAATTTGATCGATAATGCAAGAAAGTCGGGATGTCGGATCATTCGCCTTTGCGGAAAGCAGGAGGATGGGGGATATTTTATTGATGTCTGTGATGATGGAAGGGGAATACCTGAGAAAGAATTGGAGCGGATCACAGAGGCTTTTTATATGGTAGATAAATCGCGAAGCAGAGAGCAGGGAGGGGCAGGGCTTGGGCTTGCGATCAGCAGCAGGATCATAGAACTTCACCGGGCGGAGCTGGCTTTTCAGAGTAAGGTTGGTGAGGGGACGAGAGTCCGGCTGAAATTTTCATCGCTGGAAGAGAAGGAGGAGGGTGTTGATGAAAAATAAGGGAAATCATATAAAACTGGTGGTTGTTGTTTTAATCCTTTTTTTGTGTATGGGCATCTGTTTCTGGCTGCCCTCTAAATTATTTGCGATGGGAGACCGTCAGAAAATGGGAGAACTGCAGAGGCAGGAGACGGAGAAGATTGTGGTGGAGAGTTATAATCAGGTTTCTTTGGAAGAGAAATTTAAACTGATTTATGACCGGCAGGATGATCTGAGGATGATTTCGGTAGAGAGTAAGCCGGAGGAATGGAGCAGGATGTGGGAAAAGTTGAGGGAGGAGATTTCTCTTCTCAAAAAAAATAAGGGGCTTCCACAAAGTCTGGATCTGGAGTCAAAAAAGCAATCGTGCCAGAGGTATTTTTTCATGGATGCAAAAAAGCCGGAAGTCAGCATGTATTTGTGGATCTGGTACATCGGGGATGAAAGGCAGGAAGTTTCGCTTGGGGTGGAGGAGGAGTCCGGGAAAATTCTTATTTTTGATCTGCATAAGTTTCTGAAACGCTTGAATGAGAAAAAAATCATAGATGGATTTACTGCGTATCTTCAACCGGAGATAACTTATTATCAGACACCAGAAACTTATTATTATTCTTGTTATGATAATGGCTATTCAATCTGCACTGGGATTTTAGGATATCAGCACTTCGGTCACTATCTTCAGGGATATTCGACAGGACTTTATGATGAAATGCCCGGTATTTCTTCCAGTAACAAATAAGATACAACCTCTGTTTATACTGTAACTATCACCATCAGATGGGAGAGATGCAGGATGAACAGAAGGAAAATGAATTGGAAACAGGAGAGAAACCGCAGGATAAAAAGAGCATTACTGGCGGTCGGTGTACTTGTGATCGCAGGAGTTGGCGCATGCACAAAACGGGCAGAGTATCAGGAAGAATCAGTGCAGGCTTCTGTGGAGATAAAAAGGGAACGAAAGAACAGTGAAAGGGATGATAGTACCAAAGAAGAAAAACAGCTAGACGACAAGGAAATCCGGCGGTTACTTGCGCAGGACGAATTTGGCCCGCAACTGGAAAAACTTTATGACAGGGAAATGCGGGTAGGTGAGATCATCCGAAACCGTCAAAGTTATCCGGACAAACTGGTCGAGACATTGGTCAAATATCCGGAGACGTTAGATTATGTTCTTGGATATCCCAAGCGGAAAAGACAAGACATTGCGATCGATATATCGGGTGAGGTAAAGAAAGGAAGTATCCCGCTATTTATACAGTGGGATGAGAGATGGGGGTATCGTTCTTATGGCGACAGCATGATCGGAATCACCGGATGCGGCCCGACATGCCTGTCTATGGTTGTGACAGGACTGACAGGAAATACACAGTGGAATCCGGCAAGGATGGCACAGTACAGCGAACGAAACGGTTATTGGGTGAAAGGAACTGGAACGGGGTGGGAACTAATGAGTGCCGGTGCAGAAGAATTAGGGCTTACTGTAAGCAGGCTGTCGCTTTCCAAAGAAATGATCTATCGGGAATTGATGAATGGGCATCCGGTCATATGCAGCATGAAACCGGGGGATTTTACATATACCGGACATTTTATCGTGTTGACGGGGATTGATGAGGCTGGAAGGGTTTCGGTCAATGATCCCAACAGCCGGATAAATAGTGAAAGGACATGGGAGATAGGGCGGATACAGAAGCAGGTGAAGAGTGCGTGGGGGTATTCGGTATGAAATATAAAGCTAGGGCTTGGAATTTGCGCTTGGAAATGATACAATAGTATCATAAACGCATGAAGGACAAGTTCGGAGGAAATCATGAAAAAGCGCTGGATACTACAGACAAAGCAGGGTGATTTTCAGGCAGTCAGCAAAAAGTATGGCATTTCTCCTGTGACAGCAAGGTGCATGGTAAACCGGGGAATCTGTTCAGAGGAGGAGACAGAGCTTTATCTGAGGGGAGGTCTCGGGGAACTGCATTCCCCGTGGCTTCTTAAGGATATGGAAAAAGCAGTGGATCTCATTAGGAGAAACCGGGGCGCTAAGGCAGCGATTGCTTCCGATTTTGACTGTGATGGGATTTTTTCTGCTGTCATACTTAAAAAAGGATTTGAAAGATGCGGCATTGAAAGTAAGATTTACACGCCGGATCGTGTGTCAGAAGGGTATGGGCTGAACCGGCGTATTGTGGATGAGGCGGTCAGAGATGGCGCGGGGGTTCTCATTACATGCGACAATGGGATCGTTGCGAATGAGGAGGTTTTGTATGCCAAAGAGAAAGGGCTTGTTGTGATCATAACCGATCACCATGAGGTACAGAATGAAATCCCTGCCGCAGACGCAGTCGTGGATCCGAAACAGCCGGACTGTTATTATCCGTTTGATGGGCTTTGTGGTGCCGGAGTAGCGTTTCAACTGATCGGAGCCTTGTATGAGCACGAGGGGATTTCGTCGGAGGAGCGGGAAGAATTTCTTGAATATGCGGCGATCGCAACGGTGGCGGATGTGATGGAACTGAGGGGCGAAAACCGGCTTCTTGTCAAAGAGGGGTTAAAGCGTCTCCGTTATACAAAAGAGAACGGTCTCAGGGCGCTTTTGGAGGTACAGGAGCTTGCCGGAAAGGAAATCCGTGCGTACCATATCGGGTTCATCATCGGCCCGTGTTTTAATGCGGCCGGAAGAATTGATACGGTAAAAAAGGCGTTTGCACTGCTCTTTGAAGAGGATTACCGGAGGGCGCTGAAACTGGCGGGTGAATTGAAAGAGATCAACGATAAGAGAAAGCAGATGACAGAAGAGGCGGCGGAGAGGGCTTTTGATATTTTGGAAACAAGCGGAAAGGTGGAGAATCCAGTCTATCTTATCTATCTTCCGGAGTGCCACGAGAGTTTGGCAGGGATCGTTGCCGGAAGGATCAAAGAAGCTTATCACCATCCAGTCATTGTATTTACCTCTGTGGGGGAGGGGCTTGTAAAAGGCTCGGGACGCTCGATCGAGAGTTACCATATGTTTGAACATCTGATGCAGTGCAAGGAGCTTATGGTCAAATTCGGCGGGCATAAAATGGCGGCTGGAATGACGTTAAAGGAGAAAGATTTGCCGGAACTCGAACGACGTCTGAATGAAAATTCCGAACTGTGCGAGAAAGATTTTGTTCCGGTTCTGAATATTGATGTGCCTCTTCCGGTCGGACATGTTTCAGAGGGATTGATCCGGGATCTTGAGATTTTAGAACCGTTTGGAAATGGAAATCCCAAACCGGTTTTTGCGGAGCAGCATTTTCGTATTTTGCGGGCGAGACGTCTTGGAAAAAATGCCAATGTACTCAAAATGAAGGTGGCAAATACGGCGGGAGCAGTGATTGATGCGGTTTACTTTGATGAAATTGAACCGTTTGAGGCGATCATCTGTGACGAGTGGGGTCAAGAGGAACTGGAAAAAATGTATGCCGGAGAGGAAAATGCAGTCGATCTTGGATTGGCGTATTATCCATCGGTCAACGAATATGGCGGGATGCGTACCTTGCAGATCGTAGTCACGGATTTTTGCAGGATCCGCGGAGTGTAATGGAGGGAACAAATTGATAGAGATAAGTCTTTGCATGATCGTAAAAAATGAGGAAAAGGTTTTAGAGCGGTGTTTAAAAAGTATCGCCGATCTGATGGATGAGATCGTTATTGTGGATACCGGATCGACCGACCGCACAAAGGAGATTGCAGGAAAATACACAGATAAAATTTATGATTTTGAATGGATCGATGATTTTTCTGCCGCCAGAAATTTTTCCTTTTCCAAAGCAACAAAGGATTATATTTATGCGGCGGATGCCGATGAGGTACTCGATGAGGAAAATCGGCAAAAGTTTTTGGAGATGAAACAGGTTTTGCTGCCAGAGATCGACATCGTCCAGATGAAATATTGCAATCAGCTCTCTCAGGGGACAGCGTATAATTTTGACGAGGAGTACCGTCCCAAACTTTATAAGAGGCTGCGGGAATTTACTTGGATCGAGCCGGTGCATGAGATGGTGAGGCTTGACCCGGTCGTATATGACAGCGACATATCGATCCAACACCTTCCGGAGACTTTGCACAGTGGGCGGGATTTCCGGGTATTTCAAAAGCATATCAAAAATGGGATGCGCCTGTCGAAGCGGCTTCACCACATGTATGCGATGGAGTTATGCATATCCGGAGGGGATGAAGATATTTTGGAGGCAGAAGCTTATTTTACAGCCTCGGCATCCGATTCCTCCCGTAGCATGGATGAAGTAAAAGAAGCGGCGTGTATCGTTGCAAGGGCTGCCAGACTGCGTGGTGACAGCCATACGATCCTGAAAATGTGCCTGAAGGATCTGCTGTCTGAGGGGTCATCTGAGATGTGTTATGAATTGGGAGAATATTTTCTTGAAAAAAAGGATTATGAGGAGGCTGCGATGTGGTATTATAATGCGATGCACGAGACGCAGAGCATTCTTAATATCCATACGTCTACGGATCTGCCGGAGAAAAGATACAATGAATGCCTGACTTTGAACGAACGTATTTGAAGAAAAAGAAATGGGGGATAAACAGTGGAAAAGATCGATGCATTGAGGGAAGAGATCAATAAGGTAGTGAAAGGAAAGAACGACGTGGTGGACAAAGTCCTCTGTGCGATGCTGGCTGGCGGCCATATTCTTTTGGAGGATATACCCGGGGTCGGAAAGACGACGCTTGCCATGACGATCGCAAAAGTGATGGCGCTTTCTTACCGCAGGGTGCAGTTTACCCCGGATGTGCTGCCGAGCGATATTGTGGGGTTTTCGATGTTCAGTGAAAAGACAAGGGAATTTGAATACAGGGAGGGAGCGATCTTTGCCAATCTGTTTTTGGCGGATGAGATCAACCGGACTTCCCCTAAGACGCAGTCCGCACTTTTAGAGGCGATGGAGGAGGAGAAAGTGACAGTGGATGGAGCTGAGTATCGTCTGCCTTCGCCATTTACGGTGATCGCAACGGAAAATCCGATTGGCTCTTCCGGAACCCAGATGCTTCCTGAGTCGCAGTTAGACCGATTTATGATATGCCTTTCTATGGGATATCCGGCGCACGAGGACGCAGTCAGTATATTGAAAAATAACGGTGCGAAACCGTTGGGAGAGGTAAGGGAAATCTTGACGGTAGAGGAATGGGCGGAGTTGTGTAAAAAGGCGGAGGATTGTTTTGTCAGTGATGAGATGTATGATTATGTGGTGAGACTGACAGAGGCCACGAGGGAAAACGCGTATGTCCTGCTTGGGGCGAGTCCCCGCGCAAGCATAGCCCTGCTCCGGATGGCGAAAGCGATGGCGGTCATGAATGGCAGGGAATATGTGGTGCCGGAGGATGTAAAGGCAATTTATTATGATGTACTTTCCCACCGGGTGAAACTTGGAACAAAAGCGAAAGCAGAAGGCGTTACGGTGACAGAAGCTTTGATGCAGGTGTTTGACGGAGTGAAACTATGAAGCATGTAAAGCATATTGTGGAATATTTCATTTTATTTGCGCTAAATGGGGTAATGCTCTGGTTTTTTCGGGGATACCTAAATTTTTTGATCGCGGTGTTTATGGTCGTGTTTTTTCTGTACGCCTTTTTTTCCGTATATATCGTGAAAAAATATGTCTCACTCCGGATCAGCGTTCCGGCGGAATATATGTCAAAAAATACAGAGTTTCTCGTGACGATCCGGCTTGAAAACCGCTGTATCCTGCCGCTTGTGACGTGTCGGCTTCATCTGTATACCGGAAATACATTTGCCGGGGAGCCGGTGGAAAATATACTTGTGCTTCCGGTGAGACCGATGGGGAGTTCGGAAGTCCGCTGCCCGATTATGTCTACCTGTGTCGGAAATGTAGAGATCATAGCAGACCGGCTCGAGTTTGAGGATCTCATAGGGTTCCACTCTGTCTCCAAAAAGGTGGAGGCTGCGGAGAATGTCTACGTCGTTCCAACCGGCGGTGATGGGGATGAATATGCCTTGAACGATTACGAGACCGGAATGGATGAGGTGGAGGAAAGCAAGCTTGCGGGGAGTGATTTTTCGGACGTCAGCCAAGTGAGGGAATACATTCCGGGAGATGCGATCAAAAATATCCACTGGAAACTCTCAGCGAAAAGAAATGATCTGATGGTAAAAGAACGTCTTCGCATGTCTTCAAGGAAGCTTATGATCGTTCTTTCTCTTGAAAAAGGAAAAGCCTCGAAAATGGATGAGACGATCGAGCAGCTTTTTTCCTTTGGCCGGTTTTTTATCCGGAATCAGGTGCCGGTCTCGCTATTCTGGTGGAGTGAAAAGTACAATGAGATCCGGCAGGAGACAGCGCAGTCAGAGGAGGAATGGCTCCGGTTGATGTTCCATCTTTTTTATCAGCGGGCCGGAAGCGGTTTTGTGGAGGAGCATTTCCGGTCGCTGTATCCGGAAAAGGGATATGTTCTTGTAAATGGTGACGGAATCGCTGCGGTGGGATAGTACTTGTGTGACCGGGAGGTGCCTGTATGGGGATTTTCAGAAAGAAGAAAAAAAGTGAAGAATGGAAGATCGAAATCTCAGAGGGGGTTTTTCTTGGCAGGCCGGCCAGTGCGGAAAGGCAGAATCCGCTTATGAGCTGTATTCCTAAAGGAATCATGGTATTTCTTGTTGTATTTGGCTCGCTCGGGGGATTTATTTCTGCGTTCAATATGGAGTGTAATTATGTGATCCCGGGTGCTGTGCTGTTTTTGTGTGCGATGTATTTTAGCGGGTTATTTGCATTTAAAAAAAGTTATTATAAAGACATTGGATACATTTTGTATTTCATCTTTTTTGTCATCGGAATTTATGCGCTCAAATCTTATGTAAACAGTGGTTTTGCGGCGATCGTTAATATGGTCAGGCAGCGAGGGGAGTTATATTTTGACTTGACGACCGGGACGGAGTTTGCCGAGAATATCGACGACCGTTATCTTACGGTGACGATCACATTTATTTTTATCGGAATGTTTGAGGTCATTCTCCTGAATATTTTTGTCTCAAATTATATGAGCCTAAAACTAGCGGTATTTATGGCGATCCCGATGTATGTGATCCCGCTTTATTTTCAGGTCGAGCCAAACTTGTTTTTTGTCCTGTGCATGTTTGCCGGATTTACCGGAATCCATATTTATAAAAATAACGGGCATTTCCGAAATGGGAAAGAGCGCTTTGATTATGAGCGGGAAAAGAAGAAAAAGATTCCGGAGATTTCTTATTCACAAAATAACCGTGTCCATGCGGGAATTATGGCGGCGGCTCTTTTTTGCGCTCTGCTTGTGGGGAGTTTTACGCTTTTTTTCAGTGATACGGATTTTCAAAAGCATTACAGTGAAAATAAATATAAAACAGCGACCAGAGAGGGAGTATCCGGTTTTATCATGATCGGATTCCGTAGCTTCTTTCCAAATCTCTATTCGAGGGGCGGCATGAGCGGCGGATATCTGGGGAATATTGCCGCAATCCGTCCGGACGAGCAGATGGTCAATCTTGTCGTGCGCTTTACGCCCTACAATACAGAACCTGTGTATCTGAAGGGGTATACGGGCATCCAGTATACGACAAATCAGTGGTTGGATGGGTATAAACTGATGGGAAGCCAGATGGGGCATTCGACGTATTTTTATACGGAAAGCATGGCGAATGAGGCGATGCAGCTCGAGAAGGCATTTAAAAAAGATAATACGGCTAACAGCCGGGGGATTATGGAGATCACAAATGAGGGTGCCAATGTCGGTTATGTATACTATCCCTATTTTACAAAATTTGAAGATTATCATGCTTATACGGAAAGTGCCGATTCGGTTTTTGTGGGGATCGGTCTGGAGGAGACAAAGCGTTTTACGTATTATCCGAATATAAATCCATTGGACTTTTATAATGAAATCGCAGATATGCAGTCTTATGTTTATACAAATGTGCCGGAGGAAAATCAGGCGGCGATCGATGCATTTTTGCAGGATGCGGGGATTGCAAAAGGTGATCCGGATGCTGTGCAGAAGCTGGTGCAGTATATGGAATCCGATTATTCGTACAGCTACAATCCGGGCCGGGTGCCTGCCGGAGAGGATTTCATCAATTATTTTCTTACGGAAAATAAGAAAGGTGTGTGTACCCATTTTGCCTCGGCGGCGACACTTATTTTCCGGCGGCTTGGAATACCGGCGCGATATGTAGAGGGATATGCGTTTGGATATGGAAAGGTTCTGGATGGAAAAGTATGTGAGGATCTGGATTATAAAGATTATTATAGCGGTTATTCGCAGCTTGGACAGACAGCTGTGGTGGAGGTTGAGCTGACAGACGCCAATGCCCATGCGTGGGTGGAGATTTACGAAGAGGGAAAAGGTTGGCAGGTCGTTGATCCGACGCCATCCGCTGCTGCGGTAGAGGCGGGGGATTCGGGCGGAAACTTCTGGGATTCCATACGGAATTTCTGGGAAAATTCTCCAGATATGAGTATCGAGGGGGATATTTCAGGGGTAAATATGGGATTTCTTGATTCGGACGAAATGCATTTTCTGGGATATATGATATTGTTACTTTTCATTTTTGTGGTCGCACTTCGTTTTTGCGTGATCCGCCTGCTTCGGTGGCGGCGCTGGCACACGAAAGATTTGCGAAAGAATATGCTGTACTATTATGGGGCGCTATGCCGGAAGCGGGCAAGACGCGATGAAATTTTTGGCCGGATGTCCATGCCATCGGATCAGGTTGGTTATCTGGCAGCCCGGTATGAGAAAAAGACGCAGCAAACAGTTGATTCAGGGCGTATCATCCGCTGTCTGGAGGAAATCTGTTTTAGTCCGGCAAAACCAAAGCGTGAGGAGTATGATTACGTGATGGGAATGCTGAAAAAGATAAGGTAGGGAGAATCCTTAATCTTACATAACCCATTACAAAACCAGTCAAACAAGGTGAAACCACACCCGCTGAGCAGACTTAATTGCGATTCGTAGATCAATTCGTCTGATCAGCGGGTGTGGGATCGGCTTGTTGTCTCTTTGTAAGTATTTTTTCGGATATGCCTCTATCCCTGCTCCAACGCAGCCCCCACAAACCCCTTAAACAGCGGATGCGGTCTGTTTGGCCGGCTCTTAAATTCCGGGTGCGCCTGTGTGGCGATAAACCACGGATGGTCAGGAAGTTCCATCATTTCCACGATTCTTCCATCCGGGGAGAGCCCGGAAAGCTTCATCCCGTGTTTGGTCAGGTCATCCCTGTAATAATTATTTACCTCGTAGCGGTGACGGTGTCTCTCGTGGATGGTCTCATCACCGTAAAGTTTATATGCTTTACTCGTCTTGTCCAGTGTACACGGATACGAACCGAGACGCAGCGTACCGCCGATATCTTCAATGCCATCCTGTTCCGGCATCAGGTGGATGACAGGATGGGTTGTGGCAGGGTCAAGTTCTGCGCTGTGGGCATCTGTCCATCCGATCACATTTCTTGCAAATTCCACGATCGCCAACTGCATACCGAGGCAGAGACCGAGGAATGGAATGCCATGTTCGCGGGCATACTGGATCGCATAGATTTTTCCATCAATCCCGCGGTCGCCAAAACCGCCCGGGACGAGGATACCGCTCACATCGGAAAAAAGTTCGTCCATGTTGTCCGGGGTCACTTCCTCTGAATTGATCCATTTGATATTGACCTGTGCGTTGTGGGCGAAGCCGCCATGTTTTAATGATTCTACAACGCTGATATAAGCATCGTGCAGTGCGGTATATTTTCCGACGAGTGCAACGGTTACTTCTTTGGAAAGATTTTTTATGGAATAGACCATATTTTCCCACTCAGCTAGTTCCGGTTTTGGGCAGTCGAGACGGAGGCATTTGCAGGCAATGTCGGCAAGATGCTCTTCCTCCATAGCGAGAGGGACTTCATATAAAGTATCGACATCAAGGTTCTGGATCACCTGCTCGCTCGGCACGTTACAGAACAGGGAGATTTTATCCTTAATGGATTTTTCGAGCGGGATTTCCGTCCGGCATACGATGATATTAGGCTGTATTCCCATTCCTTGAAGCTCTTTTACGCTGCTCTGGGTGGGTTTTGTTTTAAGCTCGTCAGAAGCCTTGAGATATGGGATCAGTGTGACGTGGATCAAAATGGCATTTTCATGTCCGACGTCTAACTGAAACTGACGGATGGCTTCCAAAAATGGCTGGCTCTCGATATCTCCTACCGTTCCTCCTACCTCAATAATGGCGATCTGTGTCTCGTCGCAGCCATCGTTCCGGTAAAAGCGGCTTTTTAATTCATTTGTAATGTGGGGAATGACCTGAACGGTACCGCCGCCATAGTCGCCCCGCCTTTCTTTGGAGAGGACAGACCAGTAAACTTTTCCTGTTGTCACATTACTCTGTTTTGTAAGGCTTTCGTCGATAAAGCGCTCATAGTGTCCGAGGTCAAGGTCGGTCTCTGCACCGTCATCTGTGACAAATACCTCTCCGTGCTGGATTGGATTCATCGTGCCGGGATCGATATTGATGTAGGGATCAAATTTCTGCATCGTCACGCTATAACCGCGCATTTTTAATAACCGCCCGAGAGAAGCGGCTGTGATCCCTTTTCCGAGACCGGATACGACACCGCCTGTTACAAATACATATTTTACAGCCATTTTTCCTCCTTCTGCCATCCCCGCTCTTTCATGTACAGGAAAGCATGTCTTTCTTTGTGTAAAAATAAAAATACTTATATATTATACTATTTTTGAAATATGGTTTCAATAGGTAAACAATAAAAATTTCATCAATTCTTCACATCTATGGCATTGATTTATGATAAAAAATCCATTATACTAAATAGAGTGCCAGTACCATGAAAGGAAAAATGCATTATGGAAAATAATAAAAACAAATTGTCCGGAAATAATCCAAAGAAAAACAGGACGAATATCATTATCTGCGTTGCAGCAGCATTTTTTGCGTTCGGACTCATCTTGTTTTTAAATTCGGAGATACAGAAAAATACTCAGAAAGAGATTACGTATACAAAGTTTATTGATATGTTGAAAGAGGGGAAGGTTGAAAAAGTGACCTTTGGCACCAATGTCATTTATATTGAGCCAAAGGCTGAAGAAAAGTCTTCGCTTTTTAAGGTTACGTATTATACCGGATATGTAAATGATACTGCATTGGTTCAGGACATGCTGAACCGCTATGACGTGGAATTTACAGCGGAGATCGAGGACACCAGTTCGGGTGTGTTGGAGTTTTTCCTTGCTTATATCCTGCCTTTTGTGGGAATGTGGGTCGTGCTGTGGCTTCTGATGCGTGTCATGACAAAAGGCGGAGGCGGCGGTGGCCTTATGGGCGTGGGAAAATCGACCGCCAAGATGTATGTAGAAAAAGAGACTGGTGTGACATTTAAAGATGTGGCGGGTGAGGAAGAGGCGAAGGAGTCTTTGACGGAACTTGTAGATTTCCTGAAAAACCCGGATAAGTATCGGAAAATCGGCGCCAGACTTCCGAAGGGCGCTCTTTTAGTCGGCCCTCCGGGAACAGGTAAGACACTCCTTGCCAAAGCGCTGGCGGGGGAGGCGAGCGTACCGTTTTTCTCCCTGTCGGGTTCGGATTTTGTGGAAATGTTCGTCGGCGTCGGTGCATCCCGTGTCAGGGATCTGTTTAAACAGGCACAGTCGATGGCACCCTGTATTATATTTATAGATGAGATCGATGCGATCGGAAAGAGCCGGGATACTCAGTATGGCGGTGGAAATGACGAGCGCGAGCAGACGTTGAACCAGCTTCTTTCGGAGATGGATGGTTTCGATTCTTCAAAGGGAATCGTCATTCTCGGTGCGACAAACCGTCCGGAGGTGTTGGATAAGGCGCTTCTCCGCCCGGGGCGTTTTGACCGGCGGATCATCGTGGAGAAGCCAGATCTGAAAGGGCGTATCGATGTATTGAAGGTTCATTCCCATGATGTGCTTATGGATGATACGGTAAATCTGGAGGAGATCGCCCTTGCGACTTCGGGGGCAGTGGGAGCTGATCTTGCAAATATGGTAAATGAAGCGGCGATCATGGCAGTTAAGGATGGCAGACGGGTTGTGAGCCAGAAGGATTTATTTGAGGCGGTGGAGGTCGTATTTGCCGGAAAGGAAAAGAAAGACCGAATCCTCGGAGAAGAGGAGAAGAAAATCGTGGCGTACCATGAAGTGGGACATGCGCTTGTCACGACGCTTCTCAAAAATGCAGAGCCGGTACAGAAGATTACGATCGTGCCGCGTACAATGGGGGCGCTCGGCTATGTGATGCAGGTGCCGGAGGAAGAAAAATATCTTAGGAAGAAGGAAGAATTGATTTCCAAGATCGTTACGCTTTTTGGCGGACGTGCGGCAGAAGAAATCATTTTTGGAGATATCACAACAGGAGCTTCGAATGATATCGAGCAGGCGACGTCGATCGCCCGGGCGATGGTGACGCAGTATGGTATGAGTGAAAAGTTTGGCCTGATCGGGTTAGAGTCGATCCAGAACCGTTATCTGGACGGACGGGCAGTGATGAACTGCGGCGACCAGACCGAGAGCGAAGTGGATCAGGAGGTCATGGCTCTGCTCAAAGAGTGTTATGATAAGGCATATCAGATCGTAGAAGAGCATACAGAGGTGCTTCACAAATTGGCGGCATATCTTGTGGAGCGGGAGACGATCACTGGAAAAGAGTTTGTAAAAATCTTTGAGGAAGAGACAGGGATCGTGCTGAAAAAAGCAGAGGATGAGAAAGCAAAACTTTCGGACAGCTCGCCGGAGCATGTTTCCGAAGAGAACGATATCGCGAAGACAACGAACGAGCATGAAGAGCAGACGGAAACACCGGTGGAGGAAGCACAGGCCGAGAAAGCCGCTGAGAAAGCACAGACCGAGGAACAGGAGAATAAGACGGATGGCATATGAGATTCTGGTTCTGGATGTGGACGGAACGCTGATGCGGACGGATAAAGTCATTTCCGAAAAGACGATCAACGAGATCGTGCGGGTGCAGGAGGAAGGGATCAAGGTGGCGATCGCCTCCGGGCGGTGTACTGCCGGGATCATGCCCACAGCAAGAAAAATCCGGTTGGATGAATTTGGCGGATATATTGTCTCATATAATGGGGGCTGTATCAGTAACTGCCAGACTGGGGAGATCATTTACAATATCAATCTGCCGGATGGGATCGTGCAGGAGATTTATGAATTTTCAAAGAACGAAAAAACTGGGATCATGACGTATCATGAGAATGATATCATTGCGGAAAATGATGCGGATCAGTATATACAGATTGATGCAAAGGGATGTGATATCGATATCCATGTTGTGGAAAATTTTGGAAAAGAGGTCACGTATCCGGTCAATAAATGCCTGCTTACCGGAGATCCCGAATATATGGCGCAGGTGGAGCCGAGGGCGGCAAAAGCGTTTGAGGGAAGACTCAGCGTATACCGCTCGGAGGATTTTTATGTGGAGATGATGCCTCTTGGCATCGACAAGGCATATGGGTTATCAAAGCTTTTGAAACGGCTTGGGTATACGAGAAGCCAGATGATATGCTGTGGTGATGGTTTTAATGATATTTCGATGATCGAGTATGCGGGGCTAGGAGTGGCGATGGCAAATGCCAGTGAGCAGGTGCGGGAGCATGCAGATTATATTGCACCGCATTGTGACGAGGATGGACTTGTCGATGTGATCCGGCGTTTTATCACCGTGTAGCGGGGATGTCATCGTGCCATCAGGCTGGCTTCGATGATTGAAACAATGCAATGGAAAGAGGACAAGGCGGTATGGTGTTTGACATTGATGAAGAACTGAAAAAGCTTCCGGATAAGCCGGGCGTGTATTTGATGCATGACAAAGATGACCATATTATCTATGTCGGTAAAGCGATCGTGCTGAAAAACCGGGTAAGACAGTATTTTCAGAAGAGCCGGAACGTGTCTCCGAAGATCGAGCGGATGATCGAACAGATCGCATGGTTTGAGTATATTGTAACGGACAGCGAACTGGAGGCGCTTGTGCTTGAGTGCAATCTGATCAAGGAGCATAATCCGAAATATAATACGATGCTAAAGGATGGCAAGAGCTATCCTTTTTTGAAAGCAACGATTCAGGAGGAGTATCCGCGGTTTGTATTTGCAAGGCAGATGAAGCGGGATGGCGCCAAGTATTTTGGCCCATTTACGAGCGGGGCGGCGATCCGGGATACGATTGAGCTTTTGAATAAACTCTTTCATCTGCGAAACTGCCGGCGGGTTCTTCCACGCGATACAGGGAAGGAGCGTCCGTGCCTTTACCATCAGATGGGACAGTGTCCGGCGCCCTGTCAGGGG
Source organism: Roseburia sp. (assembly GCA_023664685.1). Lineage (GTDB taxonomy): Bacteria > Bacillota > Clostridia > Lachnospirales > Lachnospiraceae > Eubacterium_F. The sequence continues at coordinate 20,006 of JAMPFC010000023.1, forward strand.
CATGTCGACCGTGAGGAGTACCGGGAAAATTTTCAGAGGGCGATCTCGTTTCTCAATGGAAATACAAAAGAAGTTCTGGCGGGGCTTCAGGAAAAGATGGAAGAGCTTGCGCAGAGCATGAAATTTGAAGAGGCGGCGGTATACCGTGATCTGATCCAGAGTGTAAAACAGGTCACAGAGCGCCAGAAAATCACAAGCGATGACAATGAAGACCGTGATATTATCGCACTTGCCAGAAATGGCGACGAGGCGGTTGTTCAGGTGTTTTTTATCCGAGGCGGAAAGCTCATTGGGCGGGAGCATTATTATCTGACTGGTGTTTTTGAGGAAGAGGAGGGGCATATACTCGGGGCTTTTATCAAGCAGATGTATGCGGGAACACCTTATATTCCGAGGGAACTCTGGACGGAATGCGAGCCGGAGGACAGTGGGGCGATCTTAGAGTGGCTGGCGAAAAAAAGAGGACACAAGGTTTTTTTGAGAAATCCCAAGCGGGGGGAGAAAGAGCGGCTTTTGGATCTTGCGAAGCGGAATGCCCAGATGGTGCTTGCGCAGGATGCCGAAAAACTGAAACGTGAGCGCGAGCGTACTCTGGGGGCGATGGAGGAGATCGAAGGGCTTCTCGGACTGAGCGGACTGAACCGGGTCGAATCCTATGACATCTCGAATATCAATGGCTTTGAGACGGTTGGTTCGATGGTTGTGTTTGAAAAAGGACGTGCCAAGAAAAATGATTACCGGAAGTTCCGGATCCGCTCTGTGACCGGGCCGGATGATTATCATTCGATGGAGGAACTTTTGACGAGGCGGTTTACTCATGGAAAGCGGGAGGACTTGGCGGAGATGGATTCGTTCCGCCTGTTCCCGGACGTGATCTTTATGGATGGCGGTAAGGGTCAGGTCAATGTGGCTGAGCGCATTCTTGCCGAATTGCAGCTGGATATCCCGGTGTGCGGTATGGTGAAGGATGATCACCACCGGACAAGAGGATTGTTTTTTAAGAACGAGGAGATACCGATCGATACGCATGGTCAGGGATTCCGCCTGATCACGAGGATACAGGATGAGACGCACCGGTTTGCGATCGAGTATCACAGACAGATTCGGGGAAAGACGCAAGTGCACTCCATTTTGGACGATATTCCGACGATTGGGGCGGCGAGACGGAAAGCGCTGATGAAATATTATGCGTCGCTTGAAGATATTAAGCGTGCGACGGTGGAGGAGCTGCGAGAGGTTCCGGGGATGAATGAGAGATCGGCGAAAGCGGTGGTGGAGTTTTTCCGGGAAGGGTAAGAAGTTGGAATGGGGAAAATGCATAGGGAGTTAGTTTTTTGTGTTAGTCAGACCGAGGATATAATCAGTAGAGACTCCATAAAACTTTGATAGTTGGATAAGAATGGCAGTTGGGATGTCCCTTGCACCAGTCTCATAATTGCTATATGTTTGTTGGGTACAGTGGAGTTCCTTACTGATCTGTGCTTGTGTCAAATCTGAATCTTCTCTTAAATCCCGTAGTCTCGGATACATAGTTTCCCCCATATGCTACAAAATGAACAGTTCACTTAGAATATAGCACACAACAAAATGTTGTATTGACTTTTACAACATTTTGTTGTAACATATTTTTGGGAATGATGCTTAGTTTGACATGGGAGTTATAGAAGAGAAGGAGGAAACGAACGAATGAAACGAAGAAAAATGGGAGTATATGTATATGGAAGAGTGACAGCGCTGTTGTTGATTTGCACTGTTATATTGTCAGGTCAGAATGTTTTGGCTGCAAAGGCAGTGGATACTGTTAATTCATTGGATGCGGGGACGAGTTATAATTTGAAAAATCCGATTGTGAGAGCAGTGAATCCTCCCAAAGTGACGAGTCATGGGGTGAGTAACCCGACGAATAGTGAAGGTGTAGTAGAATGGGACTGTATTTATTTTGGAAATTATCCACAGAGTGAGTATAAACCGCAGGTCGTACCGGAAAATCCAGAGAATGATGTGGAATATGTGGATAAAGATGGGACGAAGATGGTTTATAAAAAAGAAAAGTATTATAAAATAGAACCAATCAAATGGCGGGTGCTTTCCATAAATGGTGAGGATGCTTTTCTTTTGGCTGATAGCAAACTTGATGCACAAAAGTATGACACTCGTAGTTATAGTAACAAAGATGATATTACATGGGAGAATTGTACAGTAAGAACATGGTTGAATGAAACATTTTTAAACCGGGCATTTACGACATCTGAACAAGCGGCAATAATAAGTACGAAAGTAGTAAATGAGGATGATTCTTATTATAGTAATAGCGTGGAGGCAGATACAATAGATAAAGTATATTTGCTCTCAGTGAACGAATTGCTGAACCCTTATTATGGGTTTACTTCGTGGTACGATGATGTGACGATTAAAACATGTGGAAGTACTGATTGGTGCGGTGCAAATAGTAACTATGGCAATGATGGTGACTTTGGTTTGCCCTCTACAAATTGGGTGTTGCGGTCAGGGACTAATATGAGGGAAACCGGGGCAGGGACAGGGTTAAATTCGGTTGGATATAGCTTTTATACTTGTGGGGTTCGCCCGGTTTTACATCTAGATCTGTCATCAGAGTCGGTTTGGTCATATGCGGGTGTGACATCTTCGGAGGCTGGAGAGATTGTCAGCACATGGGATTGCGTGTGGTTTGGAAATTATCCGCAAAATGAATATGAACCGACGACTGCACCAGAGAATCCAGAAGATGACCAAGAGTATGTAGATGATGATGGAACTAAGATGGTTTATAAAGATGGAAGATATTTTAAAATAGAACCGATTAAATGGCGGGTGCTTTCCATAAATGATGAGGATGCCTTTCTTTTAGCTGATAGCATACTTGATGTACAAGCTTACAGTGAAAAAGAGAACAATACATATGATAGTGAGACATGGAAATCATGCAAAATACGTACATGGCTGAATAATGCATTTTTGAATGAGGCATTTACTTCATTTGAACAGTCGGCAATATTAAATACATCAATAGTAGATGAAGATACGATAGATAAAGTATATTTGCTCTCCCTGAACGAGTCAAAAAACTCTTCCTATGGTTTTTCGAGCAGGAGAGATGATGTCGGTACACGAAAAGCAGTAAAAACGGATTACGCAGGTGGTAATGGGTTGCGTACCTTGTGGGAAAGTGCCGGGTGGTGGCTACGAACACCTTCGGAATGGCAATGGCATGAGACCGGACTGTATGTAGGTTTGTATGGAGATGTTGATGAGTATGGTCATTATGTATATAATGGTGCTGATTCGGTTCGCCCAGTGTTGCATCTGAAATTGTCATCGGATTTCGTTTGGTCATATGCCGGTACGGTGTCTTCTGATGGAAAAATCAGCGAATCAGAACCAAATTTTTCATTAAATAAGCCGACTCCGACACCTGATGTAGTGACGCAAAAGCCATTGGAGACTTCTTCCGTGGGAGAAATGTCAACTGTGGCAATACCGTCGCAGAACCCCTTAAATACTTCAAATGTAAGAGAAAGCATAAATTTACAACAAAAAAAGATAACTCTTGGAAGAGTAAAGGGATTGAAATTAAAGGCAAAGAGAAAGGCACTCCAGATAAATTGGAAAAAGGTATCGGGAGTTACTGGCTATGAGGTACAGATTAGTGCTTCAAAGAAATTTATAAAAAAGAGTACAAGAAGTACAAAAAAATCAAACCTTATTGTTAAGAAATTGAAAACGAAACAAACCTATTTTGTCCGGGTTCGTACCTACGTCGCCCAAAATGGGAAAAAGACCTATGGTACATGGAGTAAAGTGGTAAAGAAAAAGGTGAAATAAGTAAGATTCTGGAAATCCACTGGAACATTAAAAAATTTTATGTTGACATAAAAGAAAATGAGTAGTATATTATAAGTGTAAAGAGAATAGAATAGTAATAAGTACAATTGTTTTTGAGGTCGGAAATGGTTCCCGACACACTCTGAAAAGAGTACCTGAGATGATGGATACACCGCCCATCCAAAAATAATTGTGCTTTTATTATATTATTAGGCACGGACAGAATGTTGGTGTCTTTTTTTGTTCAAATCATTATCATAAAGTCAATAGCAGTAAATCAAACAACTTTAAATTCTTCAATGGTGTACTTTCGTGTAAAACCCCGCAATTTTTTACAATCCCTCTTTTATGCTTATTGATATGATATGAGCAGGCAAGGACATTGCCAATATATTTTGAAGGGAAGTGTTGAAAATGGATCATAAAAATCTGTTTGAAAAATTTGATGGAGAGGGCAAGCTGCTTTTGCCAGACGAAGAGGTTTCTTTTGATGCGATTCCGTGGTCGAAGCATCCGGCATTTGATGGTGTTGAGCTAAAGCATATCATCACGTCTGAAAAGACAGGTGGAAGGTTTAGTTATCATCTTGTGAGGATCGCCCCAAATAAAAAGATCGGCGATCATATTCATGAAAGGCAACTGGAGACGCATGAGGTGATCTCCGGTGCGGGGGTATGTGTGAACGATGGTGTCACGCTGCCTTACGAAACCGGCGTAATATCTATTTTTCCCATAGGAGTACCGCATGAAGTCACTGCGGGGGATGAGGGGCTTTATCTTTTTGCAAAGTTTATGCCTGCTCTCTGCTGATTCAATGTCCTTTGCTGATTCAATGCCATCTGGCTAGATGATTCCGGAGGATGATTTATACGTTAGCGGCGGTAAGCCTACATATTTTTCAAATTGCTTTATGAAGTGGCTTTGGTCGCAGAAACCTGTGGCTAAGGCTACTTCTGTTATTGTTTCGGCTTTGTGGATCAGGCGCTGCGCCTTGCGGATGCGGTTTTGTATTTGAAACTGATGCGGGGTAAGCCCAACCTCTGCCTTGAAACTTCGGATCAAGTGGTATTTGCTGCTGAAAGCGTTTTTTGCCATTTCCTCGACAGTGAGTTTACACTCCGGGGATGCTTCCAACTGCTTTTTTAGATCGTGGATGTAGGGGTTATGTTTTTTAAGCTGCCGGTCGGAAGAATCCGCAATTTCATCCAAGCAGGTCAGGAGCTGCAAAATTTGATGCGGATCGATCTTTTCCATAGGAAGAGCCTGCATCAGAAGAAATAAGATCTTGTCCTGTATGGTGGCGGCATCTACGTCATTTACCACATTTTTATCAATGCACAAGCTAAGCAGGGTATAACTGCCCTGTGCCAAAATGCTATGTGGTACATATGGAAATATGGCGAAAGTTTCATTTTGCCTATAAACTCTAGTTTTTTGATCAGTGGTAAGCGCAATGGCGCCATCCAGCAGGATGCCGATCGTCAGCACGGAAACATGGTTATGCAATGGGTAGGAGATTGTCCAGTCCTTACAGAAAATCAATTCAATGCCTGCTTTTGCACTGTATAAATAGCGGATCTTGTTTGTTGCCATAGGTTCGGCTTCTCTGGTCTGTGAAGAAATCATGGCAAGACCTCCTTTTGGCATTGCTATGCGATCACGTCCTTAGCGGAATTTCGGGTAGTCATAGGTGAACAGCGCCTTTGTCGAGTAACATCCGCTAAACAGCAGGATACGCTGTGCGATTTTTTCCGAATACCACGGATCCGTTGCATATTGATGCATCAAATTGCTTGGGTTAAATCTAAATTTAAATATTGTATTCTGGCTTGGCTTTGCCTCAAAATAGCTTTCACGGATGAATTTGGCAGCTCCGTAAATCGCCTTGTCCACAGTCGTCCATCCCTGATAGTAGGCATGGGACGTGGCGCCGGTTTTTGGGTCGCTGTCGTATGCCTTGATTCCGTACAGGTTGTAGACTGTGGCGGATTTTGGAATTTTTTTCGTGATAAATTTTCCATTCGACCGGGCATAAGATGGCAGGGCAACGCGTGTGATCCGGTTGCCGCGGGCGAGGGAACTTGTGCCATAAGCCGACTCTAAAAATGTCTGAGATACAAAATACATCGGATCGATGCCTTCTTTTTTGGCGGCGGCAAGCATCACTTTTCCTTTTCCGTACAGTACGCTGTAGGAGGGGCCATGTCCTTTGTTCTCGCAGGCATTCTTGATGTAATAGTTGTAAGTGGACAAAAACTTTTCTTCGTTTACCGGACGGTATTTGTCCAAGCGCAGGAATTGAAACCCATACGATGTATCTTTTTTATAATTGATAAGACGTTTGTACTCTGCCAGTGTGGTGCGGCCAGTTCGGCTCTTTTGGATGGCGGCATACTGATTCAAAGTCCAGTTATATGGGGTGAAGGTTTTCTTTCCAATGAAATTGAGTACCGGTTTGGAAAGCTGTGCCACATTCATCGTCTCATCCCAGAGGTAATTGATCCCGAGTGCCTGAACGACTTCACGGAAAGGAACGAGAATGGTCTTTGTTTTACTTTTGTTGTAAGTCACGGAAAGCGGCGCCATCGGGAGTGTGGTTGTATTCTGGTTTACCGTGATCGATGGCTGTCCGATGTGCATGACGATGTATTTGTCATTTTTTGTAATTGTGATCTTTTTTAATTTTTTTGAGTACTTGTAGGTTACTTTAATGCCCTGCTTGGCAAAAGTTTCCTTCAAGGGAACCATGACAGTACCGTTTATGACGACAGCGGGGGTCTTATCCAGATTGATTCGTTCGGATTCGTAGACAACCCGGATCTTCTCACCCTGATAGCTGTAGGTCTGGCCATTTACCGTGTAGGGGATTCCCTTTGATGTGTCCGTGCTGCTCGGTGCCGATGTGGGTGTGCCGCCGGCCTGTTGGGCTTCATAAATGGATATGGCAGAAGCTGGGACAGAGAAAAGCTCTGCTGCAAAGCACATACATAATAATAAAGATAACAATGTTTTTATCCGTTTCATAAAAATCTCTCCATTCCGTTTCTTTTTTCCCCTGTGTATTCATAAACTAAATAAAAAGCAGGATTTTCACATAAAAAATGAATCTTATATCAGGAATTAACAATATGCTGTGGGGAGGCCCTCTTCTTGTCATTTTATTGGGGCTACATATATATTTTACTATAAGAACAGGATTTGTCCAGCGAAATTTGAAAAAGGCATTGAAGTATTCGCTGGAAGGAGATGCGGCGGGGGGAATGAGTGCTTTTGGGACGCTTACAACGACGTTGGCGGCGACACTTGGCACGGGGAACATCATCGGAGTATCGACCGCTGTCTTTCTCGGCGGGCCGGGTGGGGTGTTCTGGTGTTGGGTCACCGGACTTTTGGGAATGGCAACGACTTATGCGGAGACGTATCTTTCCTGTCTGTACCGCCGCCGGACAAATGAGGGGCGGAATACCGGAGGAATGATGTATGTCCTCGAATACGCTCTGGGAAAGCGGAAGATGGCATTTTTTTACAGCTTTTTTATCTGTCTTTCGGCGTTTTGCGCCGGCTGCACGACGCAGTCAAATGCGATTTCCGAGACATGTCTAGATGTCTGGGGGATTCCGAAATGGGTCGCTGGAATCGTTGTGGCGCTGCCAGTCGGGCTTGTGATCCTGCAGGGCGTAAAATGGATCGAACAGGTCTGTATGGCGCTCGTACCGGCGATGGCTTTTCTTTTTCTCGGGGGATGTGCCGCCTATATCATATTGAATGCATCGGTATTTCCGGAGGCGGTTTTCCTTGTGGTTAAATCAGCATTTAATGCGAAATCCTTTCTCGGAGGAACCGTCGGTTTTACTGTGGGAAGGGCGATCCGCTATGGGGTGGCAAGAGGTCTGTTTACCAATGAAGCCGGCCTTGGGACGTCGGGGATTGCCGCCGCCTCCGGAAGTGAAACGATCTCCCCCAAAAAGCAGGGACTTATTTCTATGACAGCCACCTTTTGGGATACCGTAGTGATGTGCGCTATAACTGGTATCGTGGTCGTTATGTTCGTGATCAAAAACGAAGACGCACTTGTCAGTATGCCTTCCGGTCTGCTTGTTAAAGGAGCATTTAAGATGCTCCCTCTGTTTGGCGAGGAATTGATCGCAGTAGCGACGATCTGTTTTGCAGTGGCGACGCTGATCGGCTGGTCTTACTTTGGGCAGGTTGCCGCCGGGTATATGGGAGGAGACAGATTGGTAAAGCGATACCAGTATGTCTATGTTATCATGATCTTTGCCGGAGCAGTCATGCCGATGGGGGTAGTGTGGGAAATTACGGATTTTATCAATATCTTCATTCTCATTCCGGGGCTATATGCGTTGGTAAAGTGTCGAAAGAAGCTTTAACAAATACGACACAAATACTAAATGCATTCAATAAAAATCAAAAATCCTTGAGAAATACAGCATTTCATAGTACAATAAAAGCAGAGTTAGGCATGTGCGAACATAAAAGCATGTGCAGATGGAGGGAAGAATGAAAAAGCAGGTTGCAGTTATATTTGGGGGAATGTCCTCTGAGCATGAGGTTTCGTGCTTATCTGTAGTAAATGTGGTAAATAGTTTTGATCAAGATAAATACGAGGTGGTTCTGATCGGGATCACGAAAGAGGGAAAGTGGCTTTTGGCAGAAAGTCTCTCCCAGATACAGGACGGAAGCTGGCGGGCGGGAACGAAGCTTGCGGTGATCTCGCCAGACCGCAGCCGGCAGGGTATTTATATTTTTGAAAAAGATACGTATGAATATAAGAAGGTGGACGTGATTTTTCCGGTGCTTCATGGAAAGTTTGGCGAGGACGGTACGATACAGGGCCTCTTTGAAATGTCAGGAATCCCATACGTGGGCTGTGGGGTACTCAGTTCCTCCGTGAGCATGGATAAAATATCGACGAAGATTTTTGTGCAGCAGCTCGGGATTCGTCAGGCAAGATTTGTGGCAGATATTGCCGAGGATCTGAGTGAATTGGAGGCGACCGTGCAGAAAGTGGAGGAACAGCTCGGATATCCGGTTTTTGTCAAACCGTCCAATGCCGGCTCTTCCGTTGGGGTCAGCAAAGCCTGTGACCGGGCGGAGTTAGAGAAAGCGGTGGCGGAAGCGAAAAAATATGATACCCGCGTCCTGATCGAAGAAATGATCTGCGGCCATGAGGTAGAGTGTGCGGTTCTTGGTGGAAAAGATGCAAAAGCGTCGAAGATCGGCGAAGTGGTGGCAGCGGTAGAATTTTATGATTACGAGGCGAAGTACCACAGTGAAGAATCCAAAACGATTATCGATCCTGAAAATATTCCAGCAGCGGCAAAAGAGACTGTGAGAGAGGATGCGGTGCGGATTTTTAAGGCGGTCAGCGGTTTCGGGCTTTCAAGGGTAGACTTTTTTATTGAAAAGGATACGAATGACGTAGTTTTTAATGAAATCAATACATTGCCCGGATTTACAAATATCAGCATGTATCCGAAGCTCTGGAACGCTATGGGGGTCACGACCACCGAGCTGATCGACCGGTTGATCGGGATGGCATATGAGCGATAGCGCGCCACCGAGTTACATGCATGAAAATATCTGGTAAGGGGAAAACTGATGAAAAAGGATGTAAAAGTTTCGATTAGCGGGGTTCACAATAATTTGCAGGAGGAAACGGTGGAAGTCGTTTCGATGGGGGAGCTTTATGAGAAGGACGATAAGATTTATGTGTCCTATGATGAGGCGTCAGACTCGGCCCCGGGCGTGGACTGCGAGATCGTGAAGAGCCTGCTCAAAGTAAAGAAGGATCAGGTTGAGATTATAAAAAAAGGTATCACAGAGACGCATATGGTGTTTATTCAGGATAAAGATACGATTTCGTATTATTCGACGCCTTTCGGGGAACTGGAGGTAGCGATCCACACCGACCGTCTGGAGAAAACGACCAATGAGCAGGGATTTCAGATTTTTCTGGAGTACGCTCTTGAGATCAATGCCGCGCATATGTCAAGCTGCAATGTAGATATCAAAGTAGAGTATATGGGATAGAGAGGAGAGTGGCGGTATGTCAATGTTAAAATTTACGAAAATGCATGGAACGGGAAATGATTATATCTATGTAAATTTATTTGAAGAAGTGCTTGAAGATCCGTCAGAAGTGTCAAAGATCGTCAGTGACCGGCATTTTGGGATCGGCTCGGACGGATTGATCTGCATCGCACCGTCTGAGACAGCGGACTGCCGCATGATCATGTACAATGCAGATGGCTCGGAGGGGGCGATGTGCGGAAACGGTATCCGCTGTGTGGCAAAATATGTGTACGATCACGGAATCGTAAAAAAAGACGCCATGTCGGTTGAGACGAAGAGCGGGATTAAGCATTTGGAGTTGACTGTAGAAGATGGAAAAGTGGTTTATGTAAAAGTAAATATGGGAGAGGCGATCCTTGCCCCGGCGCTCATTCCGGTAGAGGCGGATGGGGAGGATTTTATCGCCCGCACGATACAGGCAGGGGGAAAGGATTATACCGTTACCTGTGTCTCAATGGGAAATCCGCACTGTGTGGTGTTTGCAGAGGACATTGACAACATGGAACTGGAAAAAATCGGCCCGTTATTTGAAAATCACCCATTGTTTCCAGACCGGATCAATACCGAGTTTGTGGAGGTGATCGACCGGCATACGTTGAAGATGCGGGTGTGGGAGAGAGGCTCAGGGGAGACAATCTCCTGTGGAACGGGGACATGCGCTGTGACGGTGGCAGCTGTGTTGAATGGATATTGCGACAGAGGGGAAGAGATCGAAGTCAGGATACGCGGCGGCGCTCTTTATGATACATACCTGAAAAATGGAGAAGTTCTTATGAAAGGGCCGGCAACAGAAGTTTTTCAGGGGCAGATCGAGATTTGACCACCGTTATGTGCTGCTTTTGATACAAAAAAGAAAGGAATGATAAAGATGGCAGTCCGGTTAAATGAGGACAAGGATATTGTAGAACGGGTGAAGGCAGGTCTCAAAGCAAAAAACGGATATTGTCCGTGTGTACTCCAGATAAGCGAAGATACAAAGTGCATGTGCAAGGAATTTAGGGAGCAGATCGCAGATCCGGACTTTGAAGGATATTGTCACTGCATGTTGTATTATAAGGAAAAAGATGAATAAAAGGAGGCAGAGAGAAAATGGCAGCAATGGAGATCAATTCAGACAATTTTGAGGAGGCTGTATTGAAATCAGACAAACCTGTACTTATCGATTTTTGGGCGGTATGGTGCGGGCCGTGCGGGATGATGTCCCCGCTCGTGGACGAAATCGCAGACGATGAGAAAGACCGGCTGACGGTAGGCAAAATAAACTGCGATGAAAACATGGAACTGGCACAGCGTTACGGAGTGTCGGGAATACCGGCATTTCTGCTTTTTAAAGAAGGCGAAGTGGTGGAAAAGGTAATGGGGGCGATGCCGAAGGGAGAACTTTTGGCAGCAGTGAAAAAGCATCTTTAATTTTTGCGGTAACGCGATGGCGTTATCGCAGCACAAAAGGAGGAAAGTATGAAAAGGGGTTTTTTACAAAGCAGAAAAAGGATGGGACTGGTATGGCTGCTTGTGTTTGCCATGCTCTGTCCCCTTTTGCCATTGGAGGAAAAAATTGTAAATGCAGACAGCAGAACATACGAATCAAAGGCGAATTTTGCAAAGTTGCTGCAGTATTCGCTTTATTTTTATGACGCCAATATGTGCGGCACACAGGTATCGGAAAAGTCACTTGTCGCATCCGGAAAGAAATACGGGAACTACGACGGATACCGCAGTAATTGTCATACATGCGATGCCCAAGCATCTTACAACGGAAAAACGGTAGATGTAAGCGGCGGCTTCCACGATGCGGGAGACCACGCAAAATTTAATCTGCCACAGGCATATTCGGCGGCGACGCTCGGACTTGCGTATACAGAGTTTGGGGATGCCTTTGAGGAGACCGGGCAGCTTTCGCATTATAAGGCGATCATGGAGCAGTTTTGTGATTATTTTGTCAACTGTACGATACTGGATGATGCGGGAAACGCAGTAGAGGCGTACTGCTATCAGGTGGGGGATGGCGACGCCGACCATGCTTATTGGGGAGCGCCGGAGGCACAGGCAGACCGGAAAAATGAGGCTTATTTTACGAGTGACGCTGAGCCATGTACGGACATCGTAGGGGAAACCGCCGCGGCACTGGCGATTCATGCGTATAATTTTCCAAACGATCCAAAGTCCCTCAATTATCTGTCCTGTGCAAAGAAATTATTTCAATATGCGGATACAAAGCCAAAGAAAGATTCTTCGGGCAGCAAAGCGAGTGGATTTTATAATGGGAGCAGCTATCAGGATGATCTGTCTCTGGCGGCGATCTGGCTTTATAAGGCAACAGAGGAGGATACTTACCGAGCGAAATATGAGGAATATACGTCCGGCTTGAATGCAGGATACCTGAATTGTTGGGACAATGTCAGTGTGGCGGCGTTGTCGTATGGAAAGGGATGGACGCACGCGAAGTCAAGCCTTGATTCGTATTATAACCGAAAAGTCTGTGACGGGTATACATATGTTAGTCCGTGGGGATCAGCAAGATACAATACCGCGCTTCAATTTGAGGGACTTTGCTATGATAAGAACATGGGAAGCTCGATGTATGCGGAGTGGGCGAAAGAGCAGATGAATTATCTCCTCGGGGCGAACAGCACAAAGCGTTGTTACGTCGTTGGTTACAGCGATACCTCCAGTAAGAACCCGCATCACCGTGCGGCATCCGGCTGTGCCAGTTATGATGATTTTAACAATGGCAGGACGAACCAGAAAGTTCTTCTTGGCGCCCTGTGCGGCGGAATCTCAGATGTTTCCTCCCACGGAAAAGATGATTTCTCTGCGGTGGACATGCAGAGCGACAGCAGTTATTTTTACCATGATGATATGAAATGCTATGTCTGCAATGAAGTGGCGATTGATTACAACGCCTCTCTCGTAGCGGCAGCGGCCGGCTTGTATGCGGTCTGCAAGGCGGATGGACACCAGATGTTGGACACGGATTATCAGATTGATCCGTCGGCTGTCTGCGCAGCAAATCAGGGCGGGGATGAAACGAAAGAGCCGGAGGTGCTAGTGCCGGGAAGTACTACCGAGCCGGAAAATACTGCCAAGCCAACGGAGACGAAAGAGCCGGAGGGAGGCGTTACCAAGCCGGAAACGACAGCTGAGCCGACGGAGACAAAAGAACCGGATGCGCCGCTTTCATCTGGTGATGCCGGGAATGTGACTGATGCGAGCCAAAACAAAACGCGTCTTTCAAAAAAGAAACTTACGCTGAAACGCGGAAAGAAAGCGAATGTTACTTTGCTTGGTGTGGCGAAAAAGACCAAAGTAAAACTAAAATATCCGAAAAAGAAACTGGCGGTAAAACTGAAAAAACAGACAGCGAATCAGAAGCAGTACCAGATCACCGGCAAGAAAAAAGGAAACCATACGGTGACGTTTTCGATTGGAAAAAAGAAATGGAAATTGAAAGTAATTGTTAAGTAGCACGATGACGTTGCCATGTCAAGTCGGCTTGACGCTGTTTGGCTGACCGAGTAAAAAGAAACCCACTCTCTGTCCGAAAGGTTAGAATTTCGCCGGATTAAGAGTGGGTTTTGTATGTTTTGTCAAAGTATTATTCAAAATAATCAATTTTCATCGCATGTTTTACTTCAGAAAGTGTCTGAGCAGCGGTTTCTCTGGCTTTGTGGCTTCCCTTACGGAGAATCTCCATCACAGCCGGGATGTCCTTTTCCAGTTCATGGCGCCGGTTCTGGATCGGCTCCAATTCTTCCATCAGGACAGCGTACAGGAATTTTTTTACTTTTACGTCGCCGAGACCGCCTTTTGTATAATGTGCCTTTAATTCATCCAGACACGCATATTCCGGAAGATGATTTGCAAAATGTTCGTCGCAGCAGAAAGCATCCAGATAGGTAAATACGGTGTTTCCCTCGAGCTTTCCGGGATCTTCGATGCGGATATGGTCGGGATCTGTATACATGCTCATAACCTTTTTGCGGATATCATCCGGCGTGTCAGCGAGATAAATACAGTTTCCGAGGGACTTGCTCATTTTTGCCTTGCCATCCGTGCCGGGCAGCCGCATGCACACTTCGTTATCAGGAAGAAGAGCCTTTGGCTCGACAAGAACATCATCGTAAGTGGAGTTGAAACTGCGGACGATTTCCCTTGCCTGTTCGATCATAGGAAGCTGGTCGTCCCCGACGGGAACCGTAGTAGCCTTAAAGGCAGTGATATCTGCTGTCTGGCTGATCGGATATGTAAAAAAGCCGACCGGGATGCTCGAATTAAATCCGCGCATCAGAATTTCTGATTTGACAGTCGGGTTGCGTTTGAGCCGGGAGACAGTCACAAGGTTCATATAGTAGAAAGTCAGTTCCGTCAACTCGGAAACATATGACTGAACAAACAGGTTGGATTTTTCCGGATCAAGTCCACATGACATATAGTCAAGGGCTACTTCGGAAATGTTACTCCGGACTTTTTCCGGATTATCAAAATTGTCAGTCAGCGCCTGCGCATCAGCGATCATAATATAAATATCATCAAATTCACCGGAATTTTGGAGTTCCACCCGTCGTTTCAGTGAGCCTGCATAGTGTCCAACATGAAGTCTTCCGGTTGGCCGGTCGCCAGTCAAA
>JAMPFC010000024.1 GCA_023664685.1 Roseburia sp.
CACAGCCTCATATTAGATAACATTTTAATTCCTTCCATATAGTCCCGCGCGATCTCCTTGTTCCCGCTAAGAGTCATCCACCCGATCCGGAATCCGGCGATCATATGCGATTTGGACAATCCGCTAAAAGTCACGCAGAACAGATCCGGCGCCAGAGAAGCGATCGAAATATGCTTTTCTTCATCCATAACCAGACGGTCATAAATCTCATCGGAAAAAATGATCAACTGATGTTCCCTTGCCACATTGACAATTTCCTGCAAAATCTCTTTTGAATACAACGCACCAGTCGGGTTATTGGGATTGATGACCACGATCGCTTTTGTCCTGTCATTGATCTTCTTCTTTATATCTTCAATGTCCGGATACCACTCCGCCTGCTCATCGCATACATAATGAACCACCTTTCCGCCCGCAAGCGTCGCACACGCTGTCCACAGCGGATAATCCGGAGACGGAATGAGAATCTCATCCCCATTATCAAGAAGTGCCGACATACACAGGTTGATCAGCTCACTGACACCATTTCCAGTATAAATATCTTCGATCGAAACATTCGGTATCTTTTTGATCTGCGCATATTGCATGATTGCTTTTCTAGCAGAAAAAAGTCCCTTCGCCGGAGAATACCCCTCGCACTCCGTCAACTGCTGCCGCATATCATAAATCACCTCATCCGGAGTATGAAAACCGAACGGAGCCGGATTCCCGATATTTAACTTTAATATCTTAGCCCCCTCTTTTTCCATCCGCTCTGCTTCCTCAACTACAGGCCCTCTCACATCATATAAAACATCATCTAGTTTTGAAGATTTTTTAAATTCTCTCATTCTCTTTCCTCCAGAATTTTCCATATCCTTGTGTTCTATTTCCATTTTCCCCCGCCCTGCCTTGAACTGATTTTCCGGATCCTCATCCGCTCGGTTTACACCATCCCGAAGCCATTCCGCATCTACCTGTAGTGCCTCCGCCAAAAAATCAAGAATCTGCGCCCGTGGAAGCGTTTTCCCACTCACATACTGGCTCATATGGCTTTTCCCGAGCTTAATTCCCTCCCCTGCCGCCAACCGGATCAAGTCCACTTGCTTCATCCCCTGACGCTCCATCGCCTGTTTTAACCTGTCTGCAAATGTATCTTTCTGCATATCATTCCCCCTGTCTTTCTGAATCAAACTTCACTAAAGTTCAATTTTGGTTCAATTTTGGTTCAATTTGCGGTTCAGTTTATAGTTCAATTTTCTTTTTGATTATATCACCTTTCGAGGAAAAGTTCAAGGTTTATTTGAACTTTTCTCTCACAAAAAACATTTCTCCCATTCTGTCAAAAATATACCTTTCGTTTTCGGAAACAAATTTCTCCAATCACATGAAATGCGATGGCAAGGCCCAGATCAATCAATAACTTCCGGACAGGTATCTGCAAAATTTCTTGTGAATCAGCAAAAATTGAGATTTTTCCTAATATATCCATTTGATCAAATTTCAAAAGAAACACACAATAAACGACGACACCTCCTAATGCCAAACTAATGTTTCTCGTTAGTTGAATCAACAAAAATGCAATCCCATTCATAAAAAAACTTTCTGCCATCAAAAAATAAAGTAAACTTACCGGCAGCTGATATAAGTCACGCACCATAAAAAAATACAGTGAGACGCTTATCATATATAACATCTCCAAAAATAACTGGAAACCAATCACACAATTTGTATGAAACCCCAAAAAGATCAATTCATTTCCCGGCTCCGAGATAAATCCAGAAAAAAACAGAACCGTCCACCATATGGACATCACCGAAACGATCAGATGGAAATTAGGAAGCATATAAAAATGAATCGTATCCCAATCTCCAGCGTATAAATTACAATAATAATTACAGGAAAAACTCAAAACACAAAAACCAATGATAACCGGAAAAAAGGCTAAAATCCATTTGTGCCGCAGGAGTAATTTCAAATAAGATTTCATAACTATCACACCTCATTTTCATTTATAATATTCAAGTATGCCTCCTCTAAGCCTCCCATAGAATCCTGATCTTGGCAAATTTCATGCAAGTTTCCCTCTTTGATGATCCGCCCTTTATTCATAATGATTATCCTATCGCACACATCTTCTATATCGCCTACAATATGTGTTGAAAATAAAATAATACTATTTTTCTTTCGTTTCAATATCATGTCCTTAAAGCGCTTTCTTTCCTCTGGATCAAGACCAACTGTAGGTTCGTCAAACACGATTAGCGGCGGCGAACCTAATATCGCCTGAGCGATCCCCGCTCTTCGCTGCATTCCACCTGACAATTTCGATATTTTTGTCTTTCTATTTTCTGTCAGATTAACCGAATCCAATGCCTGAACAATAGCTTCCTCCCGATCCGTTTTTGGTATCTTTTTTAATTCACAAAAATAATACAACATATCATAAACTGACAATTCCCGAAACAGACCAAAATTTTGAGGCAGATACCCAATTTGCCAATTTGGAACATCCAACTGTATCTCCCCCTGCCGGACAGGATATAACCCCAACATACAGCGGAGTAACGTCGTCTTCCCGGCACCATTCGGCCCCAGCATCCCATATGCCCCGCTCTCCAAACTCAGACAAACTTGATTTAATACTTCTTTTCTTCTGAACTTTTTCGATAAATTCGTTATCTCAACCATCACATCACCTCATTTTTAAATCGATCGGACAAACGATAACTCCGCATCGATATTTTCTTTGTAATCGTCGGAAGAAATATACTTCCAGATTTTTCTTGCTGTTTCCTTGACACCGGCCGTCTGCATCTGATCTAAAACCGCATCATACAGTTCATCTCTTTTCGTATAACGCTCGCTACTGATAAAGTTCTTATGAGGTTCAATATTTTGAACATCAAAATTTTCTCCCGGCTCCAACTCAAAAAATATATTTTTCAAACTCTCATATGTACCTTTTCCGACTCTGTCTTTCAATATGCTGTACGCCCGACATTGCTCGCTCAATAGCATATAAGAATCCGTCGCATAAAAAACCTCTGTATGTGTGACAAATGTCGTACTATTGGGAATCACGATCACACAATCCGTTCCGACAAACATTTTAGAAAAATCATCATCCAAAAAATTTTGCAGTTCCATGAGTTCTTTCTGAAAATTATTATTTTTATAAGCATTTATAAGCGAGTAACTGGACTTTTGCATCGGAAGTGCAATATACTTGCAGACCCCCTCCTCAATTTCTTCATAATTTCCATTTATTATCGTAAGATTTTCCACGTTTCCCTTATATCTTTCCTTCTCTTTCGGAAGATTCATGATATATTTTCCTTTACCTTTAATTCCAATATCGAACTCTGCCTTCTTTTCTTTCCTCGTCGAAAACACCATATTATCTGTATCAAATATTTCAACAAAACCACTTCTTGGATAATATGCAAAATATCCCGGCAAAAAACAGGCATTCGTGTTGGAATAAAAGATGTCTCCACTTCCAGAATAATACAGATCAAGATATTCCACAGGAGCATCCGCATAAACAGTAATGTAATCACCCTCCTGCTTAAAATCCATACGGTTTCCTTCCCCATTCCTGATATATTTAACCTTATAACCATGATACAAAGTAAACAGATACTGTTTCTGATTCGTATTTCCCTGCAGATAAAGCCGGCACTCTGCGGATAACTTATTTGTAATCTCAAAGTTTATCTGGTAACTTTTAATTTCATAATCCTCTTCTTCCACTCTGCCTTCATGCTCCGCGTAATAAGAGGTCACATGACGTAATTCATCATCCATCCGTAACACACTGCCCTGATTTGATCCAACTAGCAAAAGCGTCAGACAAGCTACTCCATAGAGACCTGTCATGACCATTTTCCCAATTTTCGATCGTATAAAACAAACTTTTATAAAAACAGCACTTCCCAATACGAACCAAAACAGCATACTCATTATCCGGTATCTCTCAAAAGGAAGTCCATACAGTGCATCATACGAATACGTGACGTCTTGCGGCAAAATACATAGCATACGATGGAACTTTTCCATAATTTCATGGCTAAAGGGCAGCGACTCCTGCATGATACTATAATAATCCGGAATCATATAAAAAACCAAAAACAAGAAAATGGCATATCCCAAAAATTTTACCCTGATCCCAGAAACCAATAGTCCCATTCCCGCCGAAGCAACGGATAAAAGGAAAACATCAACAAATAATACTTTCACCATCTGCCACAAAACCAAAGAAGGGCATTCCAAAAAATAATATCCTATGACTGCATATGCTGCCACATTCGCAGTAAATAGCAAAATTCCACACACCAAAACCAAAATCTGGCTAGCGTATGGAATAATGCTCCTGTTCCCCATTGCAACAAATATTTCTTTCACGGAATCAAATTTTTTCGCCGCTTCAAATGAAATAAAGAACCAACAAATAAAAAAGACAATACATATATGCCTCAGATCTCCATACAAATATATACTGTCCGTAGAAAGCGCGCCGGCAGTTTTAAATTCATCCAAAAATGCTTTGAAAATTTTGCACAGATAAATATTAGCAACGCCCAAGAGCAGCAAATAAGATAATAGTATTTGTGGTGTTTTTAAAAATAATTTTATTGATTTTCTAAAGTATTTCATTATGTTACCTTCTTTCACACAACTATATCATAATCCTTTCACTGTTTTTCGCGAAAACAGTACAAAAATTTTTCATCGAAAAATCTGCTCAATCCCCATTCGTCTGACATAATCTATCCATTCATATATATCTTCTAAATCATAAAGAGGTTGATTCTCATCATTCGTTGCCTTTTTTAAAGCAAGAGCCATTAACGCATATTCATTCTCCAATAATGTATCAAAAACTCCCTGATCATCCGTATTAATTGAAACACTTAGGGACATATTCGGCTCAACTGCTTTCAATTTTCTAGAATTAAATCGAATAATCGGATGTTCTTCATATTTTTTAATCGTACCTATTAAATAATTAGATGACGGATTTGTCTCAACTCCAATACCTGTATTTACCAAATGCCGAATCATTTTATCCTGCAATTGACGTATAAGATCCATATAGGCTCGGCTAATCTTAAACTCTATAATCTCACTACCTTTCGCCCGTATTTTTTCATTAAAATGATACGCATAATATAATTCTTTATATTTTTCATTTTTCCTCAGATCATTATGTACTAGATCATTAAACTGATATCGGTCAAACCTTTGAAGTTCTGTAACCGCAATTTTCTTTTTAAATGCTCTCATAGATAACCTATATAACTCTGGCCTATCTCCTCGCAACTTCCAACTTTGATAATACTCGTTTATTGATGGATGATGTCTATTTTCTGTATTCTCCCTAAAGATTTCTTCATACAAACTATAAAATTGATCTTTCAGTCTTGTTCTCAGCATTCCATCTATATAACACCCCCATTCATCTGCTTTGCATAGCATCCATGCAATATCATCCAACAATATTTGTTTAGATAATACTATTTTGTAGCCTTTAAATTTATAATATTCCTCTGGAGCAATTCCCAATGCAAGAGCATGTCCAATCCTACTTCCCCTTTTTAATCCACAAAATAACAGTGCCTCGTCAATTGCACGTAAACCATCAACAATATCAAAAAAATCTTCCCCTACATGATACGTTGTATGCAGATTCCGCGTCTTACAATTCTTACTAAATCTACTTTTCTTTTCTTCTTCACATACCACAGTAACATTCGACAAATACCGAAAAATCTGACCAAAGACCTCTGGTCTGCAGGCAATTTCACTGGAACATGCATCTATTCCCCTGATATATCGATTAATCTCCTTACGTTTTTCTAACAACGCAACTAAACTTCTTGCTTGACGCATAGATACTTCTCGCACATTACTGTTTCTTGGAATTCCGGGGACAAAAGGCTTATCTGCTATTTTAGGGAAATGAAGTACATAAATTAATTTATTATATGTTTCATTCATTTCTTCTTTATCATTATTTTTCTCTTTATTTACAATATTTTCGTAATTTTTAAAAGCTTTCTCTAACTCAGATGAAGTTTTTTTAGGGCAAATGCGCGCTTCTAAAGAAACCATATTCTCCTTTCTAAGAGATTCATTTAATGCAAGACGTACTAATTCATCCTCATATGCTTTTTCACCTTCAATAAAATACTCTTTTCTATCCTGATACTCCAAAAAATTAGCAAAACCAACCTGCCTATTAATCTGGATGATTTCCCCACGAAAATCACCTCTAATCACTAAGTAAGCATAAAACAAATCTTTTTGTTCTTCTGAAAATCGGTCTGTTAACGTATATTTATAACAATCATATAAAAATTTACGCTCACCAGCTAGTAAGCGACATTCATTCCTGTTCTCATTTATAATACTCTTTTCCAATGCATAATCAAGAATATTCCCTTCAAGTTTTGCACCATAAAAACTCTTTGCCATTGTAACGGCATCCTGTATTTCTACTACTAATTCTTCCAATGTTGTTCCCTTATAGATTTTCGACAGCAATTCTTTTAGTTTCTTCTCCAAAAATCTATCTTTTTTCATTACTGAAAATAAGTACACCCTATATAGTGCTGCTCTTTGACACTCTGCATAAAAGCTTTCTTTTTTTACAGTATTGTCAAAACGATCCATGTGTCGTTCTTGAAGAGTTTTACGTATTTTTTTAAAATCATGCAATCGACCATCAATCAAGTTCATCAGGCAAAGCCAGTTCAATTCAAAGACTTTTGTTGATCCATTAAGATGAAAGTGATTCTCTGCAATTCCTTCTTTCAAAATATTATGAATCCTATCATTATTGCTTTTAATAATCGGCAGCCATGAAAAATATTTTGTTTCGTAACCTCTGTTCAGATCATAATTAGCTAAATATGCACAAGTAAAAAAATCCTGACCAAGCTGAAAGGATATTTCTCGCCAACGCAACAACTGCTCAAATTCACACTTAATTTCTTCTCCATCCAAAACCAACATCCTTCGTGCCACATCTGTAATTAAGCGAAAAACACTTGGTTTTTTCCCCTGCTCATTGCACATTTGCTGTAGCATAAGTTTATAATTATTTTCTCTCTCGTCTAACGATTCATTTCCGAAAATTCCAACAGAATACCTCATATACAAGGCTTTATCGACCTTTTTATATGTATGCATTGGTTCATTTGAACCAAATCTTCTACCAATATAATTATAAGGAATCCCTCGGAAAAGAATCTCTATATTACCCCTTTCCTTATCCATGAATGTTCCCCCTGCTGTTGTATTTAGACACGATTTTCTTATACTCCTCATACAATTCATCTGAAATATTTGTCGTAGGATCCACCATATAAGAATTCATAATCTTAGAATAAAATTTATGTAACTCTTCTATTTCTGATTCTAACAGTTCTTCCATATGATTTGAGTAATACGTTTGGAGATTGAGTGCTAAATTATCTATATTTATCTTTGCATTTTTCGCGCTCTTATTTCTCAAATAAGTTGACACCTCTCTTCGCGGGGTATCAGGATTACCTTTTTCTTTCAATTTTGAAAGGAACCTCTTTACTTCTTCTCCTTTTTTTGCATAATTCATGCTCATCTGTTCATCCTGATAATTTTTCACGCTCTTTTCTACCAATAACCCATACAATTGCGCAATATCAACATCTCTCCCCTCTTCACCGCATTGTAATTTATGTAAAGAAAGCTTGGTCTTCTCGTCAACATCTCCATATTCCCGCATAAACTTCTCAACATTTCTAAAAAAAACATTTACGACTGTTTTCGTTTTTTCTGTTTCGTCCTTGACACCGCGTTCTTTATTCTCCTTACGTTCCTGACAATATTCCTTAAATTTTAAAGCTAAATCAATATTCATCAAAATTCTTCTGAACACTTTAATCGTATCTTTATTATATGTTTCTATAATATCAACAAATTCATCAAACTCCTTTTCAATCCCTAATGCTTCCACATTTATCTTCTCACGCAGGTTTTCTAAATTACAAAGACCTACCATATAGTTTTCCAAACTTATTTGTACATTAGGCAAAAGTGAATAATTAGAGTACACAATAGGTGTATTGTAAAATGTACAGACTGGTTGATTATTTGAAAAGGTGTTAGAAAGCAACCCCAATAATAACCATACCCATATTTTCTCTTCTCTATTTTCATCCGAAATCTTAGACACATAATTTTGTATTTTTCCTCCATCTGACAATAAAATACCCTCATCCGAACTAATCATTTTGGCGATAGTATTAAATGCACATATTGTCGATAGTTGAAATCTTGAGCGGTCAATAGGTCTACCCTGCACACTTGGCAGAATATTTATAAATTTTCCTGCCCACATATATCCACCCATAAATCTTGTTATTTCTTCATTCCTTTTTTCTTCACTCATTCCGCCCCTCAATAATTGATTTAAACGAATCGTATAAAGTATATGAAATGCATATGCATATCTTTCCTCTGCATTTCCAAATACATTCATGTAATAATCCTCTAGCCAGTTTATAACTTTAGAAAAACTCTGGTCCTTTTCAAGAACATAATCTGTAATAGGCTTGGTAATTAATTTCTTCTCTATTGCATCATAGAACTTGTGCAATGCAAATTCAGCCCCCTCATGTAACTTGATATAATTATTATGAATCAGTTCCTGAATCTCCTTACATTTTTCCGTATCTAAATTTCCGGGAAGCCATTCTTTTTCATAATAACTACAAAACTTTTGAATATTTTCATAATAAATACTGTTATCTCCTTTGGGATCCTCCATCTCTCCTAAAAGAGCTATTATACTTATCATATCTCGTAAGTTATCTGGCAAAAGAAAATTTTCCTCTGACTTATTCTTTAAAAATTTCATCCCGGTTCTCAAAAATATACATTCTAAAACAGCTTCATTCATAGAATCTTTGATTTCACTTTTGTAAATAATTTTATCGCCTTCCCCATTGTTCTTCCCCTTGACCACATACAAAATCCTCGCATGGAGGATTGTCTGTACTTTGGGAAGATAAATCCTTCTTGCCCTTGGAATTAATTTTGCCACATAACGTTCTGCCATATTACTTATTTCGCTAAAAACTCCCGGCTCTTGCGCCCCTATACGCAAAATCCCTTTGTAGTTTCTAAAGTTCTCTTCCTGCACACATAACCGCAGTTGCTCTACTTTAATTGCCATCACAATTATCACATTCGGAATAATTAAATACTTTCTTATCTGCTCCGCCATTTTATAAGCATTAGAGCTACATAAATCCAAATCATCTATAGCAATCAGCAAGCTTTTATACTCTTTATCAAAATTCGAAGGACCTGACATAATTTTCAAATATAGCTCGATCAGTTTTCTTAATTCACTCTTTAATCTGGTACTTTCCCCAAGTTTGGTAAGTTTGCTGATATTGCCTTCATAATCATACTCATTATCCCGCATCTGCGCCTGATTATTAATTAATGATACATAGCGATACACTTTTTGAAACTGATCTAACAACTCTTCTCTTCTATCCACGCTAATAGACTGATTATCTGAATCATATTTTTCTCGAAATTTTCTATACAGCGTTGCAAGTACAATATCCAACACATTATGTACATCGTCAAACGTCGAGGGATCTATAACCATAGGTTCAGAAAACAATGTTTTCTTTATATTCTCGCAATCAGAAAAAAGCATGCTCTTTTCATCAGAACTCAAAGCATATACAGCATTAATAAAACTTATCATCGCACTACTTTTTCCTTCTCCTCGTTCCCCGCAAAAAGCAATGATATTATTTTCAGTCTCAGTTTTAAGCCATTCCGCAGATTTCGATTTATGCTCAAGCCCAATTATATCATCAAGAATTCTGGCTGCCTTTACATACTGATCATAAAAAATATCGTTCTCAGCAATCTTCTCTCTTATATTTACCTTAAACTCTTCGCCCTTAACAATAGTTAAAATTTTCTCATTTGCCATTTTTTAGTCCCCCTGTCCGTTTCTCTCTCACTATATTTGATATAATTCGACTCTTTCGTTTTTTATTATACAATACTATTATTAAAATTACTATAGATATATTAAAACATTCCTTACTACAATTTATTATCAAGCTATTCTAACGAATATATAAAAGATATACACAAATATCAAGCGTTTATAATATTTTTTCAACCCACATTCTTGAAATAATTTGCGAACAGCTTTCAAATCATTCCTAGCTTTTATAAGTGATTCAATATTCTTTTTGTCTTTGTAATCTAAAAGTAAAATAATTGCTTTATATAAAATTGTCAAAACAACACCATTTATTGAACTTACATCTGCATATGCATATAACGCAATATCTATATTCTTTATACACTCTTGTACATCTATATCAAGCAAACTTTGACACAATGCAAGCGTTCTATATGCAGTCATAATCTGATGTATATCAATTACACAGTCATAACCTCCTTCTATAATAAGCTGAATGCTTTCTCTAGCAATTTTAATGTTTTCTGGTAATAAATTTTTATATTTTTTTCTATCACATAGCATAACACTTTTCAACTTTTCAAAAAATATATATTCCACATAACGGTTTATTTTTGTTGATACGGACCAATCTATCATTTTATTTGAAAGCAATAAACATTTAATATGTTGCGGCATCTCCTTATTGAACGAGCATACCGTTTTATAAGAATTACCTCTAGCTACCTCATAATCACTTTTGGCTAGTTCATCGTTACCATTTATTCTTAACAAACATTTTCCTTGTCTTTTTACAATTCTATTTTGTTTCGTTATAACTGCATTTTCAAACGAATAATAAATTTTATACCATGAATCTATATTACTACTTGTTACATTCTGTATCCATTTTTTTGTCCCTAGGATTTTCGTGATTGACAATCCCAAACGATAACATAATCCTAGTATAAAAACATCGGAGTATTCTTTGCTATAACTTACTGCATATTCCTTAAAAGTATCCTGCCACTTACTTATTTCCTTTTGAGGAGTCAATTTTTTCATTTGATGATAATCATTTAATGCAGAAAAAAATTCACTCGTCAAACATGGACATACCGTTTTCTCTTCAAATGGATTTAGTAAAATTTCTTCCTTCTTAGAAACTGGTTTTATCTTCGTTTCAGTACTATGTCTTACATAAACACCCTTAGTATGTTTTTCACTATAGAATGTTTTAAGAAATGGATTAACATCCAAAGAATCCAATCCGCTATATCCCATAAATATAAAAACACATTCTGTTTTTAACCAATATCGAAATATTTTTCTAAATGACTTTGGCAAACTGTTTTTAACTGTTGTCAGGTTTGCTCCTATCGTTTCCAAGTCACTCGATATACCATGTATATGGTATATGCAACTTGACCACCTATTCTTTGCCCTATATAAGTGCATATCCTTATTTTCATGAATAATTTGTCCCATGCCATACTTGTCCTCATACGCTTTTTTTATAAAATCTCCATAGTTAGTTGTTACAATATTAGCCCCTTTATGCAGATACTGCGCTAACAAATAATGCTCATTATTGTAACGAAATTCTTTTGATGAAAAACAATATAACCCTTGCATAACTGATTGTTTTTTTATTTGATGATTTTCAAATTCACGAACAGTCTCTATAATTGTCTCCAAACGTGGTCTTTCATACAATTCCAATTCCTCGCCAACCAAAGATTTAATAGACCTACAGTTTTTCTCCCAGCCTTCTATTACCTTTGTTACCTTGTCACCACAAGACAACTGCAAAACAAGATCCGTAAGACCATACCCCAATGGCAAACCTGTTGGTTCTCCATGATCTATTCCAGCGCCAATCCAAAAAACAATTTTATTGGGAGGCGTCTTAGCCAAGCCATTTCTTAACTCTTCTACTGACTTTAATCCAATTTCTTCCACATCAATCACACCTTTAGAAATTTGCAAAACAATCACTATACCACGATATTTTGTGCATAATTCTTTTATCTTCCCTTTAATATATCTCCTGTCGATATTTATCTTGCGTCTCTGTCATTCTTCCTTTTTTCCAGTGCCTTTCTTATTATATCTTCCGCACTATCTTCTGTTATCTTTTGCTCTGTCTTTCTCTCTGCACGGAGTAAAATCTGCTGGGATGTTTCTTCCTCTTTCATCTGTTCTTCAAACAATTCCGGGAGATTTTCTGATGCCAGAGCAGTCTCCAAAAACTGTTTCGCATACTCGGAAATATCATTCCAATTTCCATATAATTCCTGTACTGCCCTGTCTATTTTTTCATAATCAAGAGGCTGTCCCTCTTTTTTCTGCTCATATAATATTCCTACCACATCAGAGAGATCCTTTTTATAAGAACGTCCCGACACTAATTTCATAGCTACCAGATACTCCGCACGGACTGTCCGTATATGCAGCACATTGGAATATATGCGGTAATGTTTTGAATACTGCCGCAGTTTGGGAGTGTATGAATTTGTATTCTGAAAGTCTGCATTTAGCCAGCGGTTAGGTAACTGAAATTTATCCCCGACGGCATTGATTGCCTCCTTCATAGTGGAAGATGCCGTAATTACAGCGTCAATATCATATGTCATTTCACGGAATCCGTAGTTGGCAAGAATGGCAGCACCCCCAACTAAAATGATTTCCGCTGTCATTTTAGTCCCATTCCGTTTACGAAATTCCTTGCCAAGTTCTTTCAAATAATTCTCTAAATTGTCTTTCGTAAATGCACGGTCAATAGACATTTCGGATTTCCCCTTCCACAATATTATATTCCAAAAATTCCGGTATCGCATTGTCCCAGCTTGATTTCCTTTCATCCAGTGCCGGATTCAGCTTTGCTGCCAGCATAACATCCTTCGGATAAATCGGTTCAGCCAGTTTATGGTCCCGTATATCATCATAATCCCGGCAGACCGGCAGATCATTTTCACGGCACAGATAGTCTACCATTGCAAGCAGGTAAAAACTTTCCGGGTACCATTTTCTGTCCCAGTATATCCGGATTTCATTTTCCCGCAAGATGTCAACAATAAAATCAATATCTCCTTTATCCTTTACCATGTGACAGATATTGCTCTTAAAAATTTCAAAGCTGCTCCGGTGCGGTATCTCCGGTTCATTTTTTGCATGGTTTTCCAAAAGTTCTTCCATTGTAACATGAAATACCTTCGACAGTTTATATACGGTTTCTGCGGAACATTTCCTAATATTTGACTTGCCGTTTACCAGATCAGAAAGGGTGGTATATGGCACTTTGCTTTCCTTTGCACACTGGTACACTGACAGATTTTGTGCCTTCAGCAGTTCTTTTAATACCATGTCCTGCACCTCCCGGATTTTTTCTTTTAGTATAACGGTATTCCGTGACACTGTCAAGGAATTACTTCATTTGCTATCATGATATATCTACCTCTCTTTCTCCGATAATATTTTCTCCGTCTTAACCATATAATCCTTATAATCGGTGATAATCTGACGCAGGGAATTTTTATGGCTGCCTTCTGTTTCAGACCATTCTTCATATATTTCATCCAGCAGATCAGGCGATTTCAACAAAGCTTTTGCTGCCTGCGGTGAATAATCCGGGTGGGAAAAACATCCTGCAATTTCCTCTTTTACCGCAATCTGGTATGCTGCATCATAAATTTCACATGATGTTCTGGTCTGCATTTCTCTCCTGAAAGAAAATAATTCCTGCTGCACCTTATCAGCCAGCCTCTGGTTAAGGGATTTTTTATAGTCCTGATAATTCATTAAAACCATCCTCCTGTCAAAAAACAAGCCGGTGGATTACTGTATAACAGTTTTCCTCCGGCTATGTACCATCAACAAAACAACTCATTAAAATATCTCAGGAAATCTTCTTGCCCTATCCTGTACAATTCCAACCCCCTGTATCTGTCCATGTTGAGCTGCAATGAAAAATATTCTTCAAATGCCTTTTGTTCTTCTACAGAAAGGGTGAGCTGGTTTTCTGCCGGATGTCCTTCAAGCAGTTTCAAAAGGTTCGGATGCTTTTGTAAAATCTCCTTCCCGTATTGTTCTAATCTCTGGTATTCCTCATTCTTCTTCAGCTTTTCTGCCTGAATGATGTCCAGCCTCTCGATAAAATCATCCAGCCATCCCGGTAAATCCCTCCTGCCCTGCCGCATTTTACCATCCCCTGCCCTGCCACATTTATGTATATGCTTTCCGTTTGTAGTGCAGCGTTTCCGCTCTGCCAGTTCATTCTGGTATCTCTGTGCATGGACGTGTCCGAAACGGTAATATTCCCGCTTTTCTGCCGCCTCCTTTTTCTGCTGTATCTTCAGGTAATGCAGGACTGCCCCGTGTTCTTCCTCCGTTAAGGACACTTCTCCCCTGCCCTCTAAAAACCCGGCAATGCAGGGGAATTTCTTTTCATATTCACTCTGCTCCTTCTGCCATTTCCGGTAATATTCCTGCCTGCCCAGCCATTCCACCGTCCCGCTATCCACGTCATCAATCGCCATGTCAAACAGAAAATCACCGCCATATTCTTCACTCATCGTTCCAGTTCCTCCTTTATAAACCGCCGTCCCCTTTCATCAGCCCGCACTTCAAAAGCAGTGAAATACAGTCATGGTATCCCCGGAGATAATACTTTATCTGTAAATCATCCTGCATATTTACCCTCCGTTCCACATACTCCTTTATGGCTGCCTGTACTTCCGCAGAAAGAACCATCTCCTGCCGGATATGGTTTCCTTCCAGAATTTCACGGATTACGGGGTATTGATTTTCCAGCTGCTCCGTCTTTTCCCTGTCCTCTCTGTAACCCTCCGTCTGCTTTAATTCCTTCAGTAATTCATCATACATACGGAACAGGTATTCACTCATCCCTTCCAGTATTCTCTGCACCGCACTAGCCTCCTTCCATTTTCCTGCCGGATATGTCCTCTGGTTCCGTTCCGCCATCCTGCCCGCAGCAGATTTTCCGATGGTTCATCCATTCCAGAATGTACTGCTGTCCAATCCAGAAATATTCCCTGCGTTCATACTGGCTGACTGCAACCGTCAGTTCCATTTCCTCCCGCAGAATCCTGTGCTGCTCTTCCGTCAAGCTCATGCTGCCGTCAGAATCATACAGTTCATTGATAAACGGGTTCTGCCGTGACAGTTCTTCCCGCCACTCTTTGAGTTTCTGGTACTCTGTTTCTTCCCGCAGCATCCGTACCGCACAAGCATCCACATTTTCAAACAGGATGTCTCCCAGCGGTTCCTTATTTTGCAAAATACTTTCCAATGGTATCGCACCTCCTTTTTTCTTTCTGTGGGTAAAAATACCAGAGGAAAAGGAAGGCTGCCACTGTGCGATTTTCTGTTTCACACACTTGATTTGTATTCCATTATCCCGTTTGTTCGGAAGTAACAGGCACCTACGGTACCGATTCCACCGGTGCCGCAGGCTCTAAAAAAGACTGGAAAACTCCGTCATCTCTCCCTTTCGTCGTTTCTTTTCTCCGGCATTTCTTCCAACGCCTCCGGAGCATTTTCATCAAGCAGTATCCGCTCCTTCTTATCCACGTCGAGCAGAATGTTCAGTTTTCCCAGTCTTTCTACCTTTTCCGCCAGCTCATCCTCCTTTTCAAACTCTTTTTTCACTTCTGCTCTGGCAGTTTCAAGCTGCCCCCACAGCGTTTTCAGTTTCTCCTTGCACTGCTCCATCCTGTCAGAAAATTTCTCGATCTCGTTGTCAATTCTCATGATATTTCCATAAATGTCCGTTCCCAACTGCACCTGATGGCGCATTCTCCCCTTTAATGTCACGACAAAGTTCTTCCCGAAAACATTGTAGGAAAGCTCCATAGGAAATCCGCGGTAAGTTCCGAGCATCACACCGTCCAGGGATTTCATTGCCTTGCACGCTTCAATTAAAGCCTTCCCCGCCTCCTTCTTTTCATGGTATGCCATACCGTTTATCTGCATCGGCGGAAATGTCTCCCGGTCCGGCGGCGTATGCTCTCTCGCGCAGGCGATGTCTGCTTCATATTCCATGACATTCTGTTCCTGCCTTTTGATTTCTTTCGGGAAATACCTTGTTATCTTATCCTCCATCTCATAACGCTGGCTTAGGAAACTCTGTTTTAAAAGCTGCAGTTTTGATACTTGAATATCCAGTTCCATCTTCTCCCTGATATGCGGGTTGTCCGCCGCCAGTGCCTTGATCTCCGCATAGGAAAGCGCCACCTCATCAATGTCCTCCACGCTCCTTGCCGGGTTTTTTGATGTTATGACCTGTCCAATGTATTTCTGCTTGTTCTCGATCAGCTGGTACATGTACGCATCAAAAGTCCCCTCCGTCACATAGCGGATGATATACACTTTGGAATTCTTATTTCCCTGACGGATAATCCGCCCGCCCCTCTGCTCTAAGTCGCGGGGACGCCACGGTACGTCGAGGTCGTGTCCGCAGACTGCCAAATCCTGCACGTTTGTCCCAGCCCCCATCTTGGACGTGCTGCCGATCAGCACCCGGACCGCTCCGCGCCTTACCTTGGAAAACAATTCCTTCTTCTTTACCTCAGTGTTCGCATCGTGGATAAAGGCGATCTCCTCCGGCGGGATTCCTTTTGCAGCCAGTTTGTCCTTTACATCCGTATAGACATTAAACTCGCCCTCCCTCTTGGGCGTGGACAGGTCGCAGAATAAAAGCTGCGTCAGTTTTTCTTCCTTCCCCTCGTACCAGAAACGGTACACTTCCTTCACGCACGCATTGACTTTGCTCTCCGGTTCATCCGGCAGCATCCCATCGATCAGCCTCTGGTCGAGTGCCAGTTTTCTCCCGTCATTGGTAATTAAAAGCATGTTGTCCTGCGAGGGATCCACCATCCCATTCCGGATGCGCTCTGCACGGTCTCCGAGTTCCTCCACCATCTCTTTCTGTATCCTGCTCGGCTTTACCGTGATGACACGGTATTCCGCCTCCGGCACGGGAAGGTTCAGCATGTCCGCCGTCTGGATGTCTGCCGCCTCCCGGAACATCCGCATCAGCTCCGGAAGATTGAAAAACCTTGCAAACCTCGTTTTCATGCGGTATCCAGTCCCCTCCGGCGCAAGCTCGATGGCATTCACGGTTTCCCCGAACGTGGATGCCCATGCATCAAAGTGCTGCAGTCCATTCTCCACAAGGGCATCATACTGCAGATACCTCTGCATGGTATAGAGTTCCACCATCGAATTGCTGATCGGTGTACCTGTCGCAAAAATGACACCCTTTCCGCCCGTTACCTCATCCAGATAACGGCATTTCATAAACATGTCCGAGGATTTCTGTGCCTCTGTCTGTGCAATGCCGCCCACATTCCTCATCTTAGTGTAAAGGTAAAGGTTCTTATAATTATCTGCCTCATCCACAAACAGGCGATCAATCCCCAGTTCCTCAAATGTCACAACCCCGTCCTTGCGGCTCTGGTCGTTAAGTTTTTTCAGCCTGCCCTCCAGTGTTTTTCTGGACTTTTCAAGCTGCCTGACAGTAAAACGCTGCCCCCTTTTTCCCTTTGCCATCTGGATTCCTGCCATGATCTCCTCACGCTGGCGTTCCAGTGTCTGCCTCTGGCGTTCCACGCTGAGGGGGATTTTTTCAAACTGGCTATGTCCAATGATGACCGCATCAATCTCGCTTGTGGCTATCCTCGCACAGAATTTCTTTCGGTTCCTTGTCTCAAAATCCTTTCGGGTCGCAACCAAAAGATTTGCCGCCGGATAAAGCTGCAGCCACTCCGCCGCAAACTGCTCAATGATGTGGTTCGGTACGACAATCATGGACTTACTGCATAGACCGAGCCGCCTGCTCTCCATCGCTGCCGCTGCCATCGTATAAGTCTTTCCTGCCCCAACCACATGGGCAAGCAGTGTATTTCCCCCATAAATAATGCGGGCAGCACCGTTCTTCTGGTGCTGCCTCAGTTTAATCTCCGGGTTCATGCCGGGAAATGACAGATGACTCCCATCATATTCCCGCGGCCGTATGGCATTGAAATGTTCATTGTAATAATCCGTCAGGCGCTTCCTGCGCTCTGGA
Source organism: Roseburia sp. (assembly GCA_023664685.1). Classification (GTDB taxonomy): domain Bacteria; phylum Bacillota; class Clostridia; order Lachnospirales; family Lachnospiraceae; genus Eubacterium_F. The sequence goes on from JAMPFC010000024.1 coordinate 18,054, forward strand.
TCCTTCCATATCCAGTCCTGAAATTCCTGCTTGATCAAATCCTGTTTTCCCTGTGCGATGGCAGTTTCCTCTTTGTTGAGTACTGCCTTTTTCTTCCCCGCATCATCCATCTCGTAATCATAAATCCGGGTGTCACGGAGGTTCAGCGTATCTTCGATGATTTTGTAGGCATTGGCACGGCGGGTTCCATACATACTGTTTGCCTTTACATTCCCTTTATCCCGGCTCTTCCCCTCCACCTGCCACTCCCCGGTATGCCCTGACTTGTGTACTTTGATATTCCATCTGGCATAACCGGGCGTGTCCAGTAGTTCAAACATAAAGTCCGCAACATCATCTTCCGGTATCCATGCCGTTCCGAGCCGGACGCTGATTTCTGCCGCTGCCAGCTCTTCCGGCTGCACTTTTTCCAGTGCCGCCACATTGGTCTGGTAGGCTTCTTCTTCCTGCGCCGCCAGTTTCGCCTCTTTCAGTTTTTTCCTGACATTGCCGGAAAGGTATTCATCCTCCGAGACAAACTGCGGCTCCTTCCCCTTTCTGTCTGGAATCCGAAAGATTACCCCGGACAGTTCTTTTTCCAGTTCCTCCGCACTTTTTCCAGTAAGGGAAGACATATAGTCCATATCCACAAAGGCTCTTTCCGACAAAGAAACCGACAGTGCCTCGGATGCCGTATCCACTTTTTCTACCGCCTTATGCGGGCGGATAGTCCGCTTTGTGAACATATCTGCTTTCCGCTCCAGCGTCCCGTCCTCTTTTAAGATTTCAAGGGAACATAAAAGGGGATAACTGTTATCGTCTGAAAAGACCATGCTGTTTGCCCGTTCATTCAGCAGTCCGTATCGGCTCCGGAACACGTCATACAGACGGTTCAATTCTCTCTGGCACCGCTCCACCTCTTCATCCGGATACCCTTCCGCCTGAAGGAAGATCAGCTCACGCACGCAGTCCCGGATGGCAGCCATCCCCCTGACACGGTTTGCCCCGGTCACGGACAGTGCTGCCGGTTTCATGCGGCTGTTTTCGCGGTAATAAACCTTCCCCTCCGATATGGCATAGGAAAAATTGGGTATGTCCGGATCGGCCGGGATACTCCCGTCCGCCTCCTCCGCTGCCAGTTCATATTCCGGGATTTCTGCCTGTATATTTTCCACTGCCTCCAGTAAAAGACTCTCCAGTTCCTTGTCCTCATAAGGGCGGCAGGCACTTGCTATTCCGTACTGCGTGGTCTCCATGACCATTTCGCCCAGCACCATCTCCGGGTGTTCCACAAAGTACCGGTTCTGCGTGATTCCGTTTTCGTCCACGTCAAGGTACATCCAATCCGGCTCCGTCTCCATAATGCGGTCACGTTTCTGCAAAAACAGAATGTCGGCGGTCACTTCCGTTCCCGCACTTTTAAACGTGTCATTCGGCAGGCGCACCGCCCCTAAAAGCTCCGCCCTCTGTGCGATATATTTCCGGATGGACGGGTTCTTTTTGTCCATCGTGCCGGAAGATGTGATAAATGCGATCACACCGCCCGATCTGACTTTATCGAGCGTCTTGGCAAAAAAATAATCGTGGATGAGAAAGTTATGCCTGCCATAGCGCCTGTCAGACATTTTGAACTGCCCGAATGGGACATTGCCTACCGCCACGTCAAAGAAACTGTCCGGCAGTTCCGCCTCTTCATACCCCTGTATAGCAACCGCAGAGTTCTGGTACAGATGCCTTGCAATCCTGCCTGATATCGGCTCGATTTCCACGCCATACATCCTGCAACCGGACAGGCTCTCCGGTTTCATGCCGATAAAATTCCCCGATGCGCAGCTCGGTTCAAGGATGTTGCCGGATTTCAGCCCCATGTTCTCCAGTACCTGATACATGGCTCTGATGACGGCGGGCGGGGTATAAAAAGCAGTCAGCGTGGATTCCCTCGCTGCGGCATATTCTTCTTCGGTCAGTACGTCTTTCAGTTCCAGATACTCTGTACTCCATGCGGTTTTGGTTTCATCAAAGGCATCGGACAAACCGCCCCATCCCACATAGCCGGACAGCCATTTCTGTTCCCCCGGTGTGGCAAGCCGCCCCTCATCCTCACATTTTCTTAATATCTGAATAGCAGCAAGATTTGCCCGGAATTTCTCTTTCGGAGTCCCCCTCCCCGCTCCATCATCCGTGATGCGGTACTGGTTCCGCTTTTCCGGTGGGATTTCCGGATACAGAAAAAGATTTTCGCGGTTTCTCCGCTGCGACATCTCCTCCCATGCCGGGACCATGTCTTCCACCTTTTTCCCATTCTGCATTTTCTCTTGCTTTTCCGGCAGTTCTTCTGTCTGTTCCCGCAACAGCCTGCGGATGACGGAAACCGGCTCGGTCCTGAAAATAGGGAATCCTGTCGCATTTAGAAAATCCATATCCTTCAGGCTGGCGTTCCCCCTCTCCGTGTCCACACTGTCTACCTGAAAGTTCCGCCCATCCATGACAAACTCAGTGCCGACCGGAACATCCAGCTCCCCTTCTTCTGATAAGATTTCCTCCGCATCCATTTCCCCATGCAGCACTTCTGAGGCAGGCTCCATTACGGCATGAGCGTTTCCCTCTGCCACAGTAAAACTTTTTCCAGAAGCTTCTCCCTCTCCCGCATCAGTCCAGACTACCTCCGGTGTTCCGTCAGAAAGCGGGGTTTCCAGATTTTTGTTTTCGGCTGGTGGTATGGGAGTAAACAGGCTGTAAGTGCCGTCCCGGTAATCAGCCAGTTCTCGGCAGACTTTCTGCATGGAGGGATAATTTCTTGCAAAATCTGCCGTATTGTCAAGCACTGCCTCCATATTCCGCAGGATTTCCGCCACGCGTTGCGGCTCATCAAGCTGCGGGCGTACCGCTTCCACTCCCGCAGGATAATCTGCCCCCGCCGGGTATGGACGCACGACTTCTTCCGGCTGGTTGCGAAAGAAATGGTAAATCTCTCCCGCAAGGATGTCCTTTTCATACTCCGGGATATATTCCAGTTCCCCCTTTGTCATATACCGTCCGGCTGCCACCAGTTCGCCAATCCGTTTTGCTGCCTTATCCCATGTCAGCAATACTTCAGGTGCATCATCTGCAAATCCCCGGTACAGTCTCAGCCCCTTCCCGCCATGCTCCTCACCAATGCCTGTCCCCGCTAAAATCGAAGAGCGTCCTCCCATCCCATACTCTTTTTTCAGGAAATCTGCTCTTTCCTTTGCAGTATGTCCCTGCATGAAATAGGAATATATACGGTATTTTCCATATTCAAAGCCGCTGCCTCCTGTCAGTGCATGGTCGATGATCTCCTGTGTAAAAGAAAAAGCAGAAGAGGTTTCCTCTGCCATCTCGTCCAGCATGCTGAGCTGCCCTTCCACGGTCGGTATCGGCTTATATTTATCCTGAAGCATCCCAAGCAGGCGCATCCCCCGGAAATCTTCTGAGACCACTCCCCAGTCATAATAGCTTTCTGCGGTACGGGACATATAACTGCCCTCCCACATATGCAGCACATTTTGATAGGTTTTATATCCGACACGCCTGCCATTCTCCAATGTATACTCCGTATATTCATGATTAAAGATGCCTTTTATATATTCCCTGCATTCCTTTTTATCTTCATGGGTTTCGTAAAATAAGCGGATCTCCTCTTTTGTGGCTTTCAGGTGGGGCGAGGAAAGAAGAATGGAATTGACAAGATTATCCCCGCCCAGAAATCGAATGCTTTTATCTTCGTTTCTCCGGTCAAACCACTCTAACGGAAAATCAGTTCCCTCATCACGGTCTCCTCCGCCGTCTGGCGGATGTTGTTCATCATTCCCACCCATACCATCTGGTCTGCCGCTTTGAGTTCCTCCGTCACGTTCTGCCCCGCTGCCATTTCCGCTATGATCTGCTCCATCCTTCTCTGTGCCGCCTCCTGCGTTTCGATGAGGTGCCGATTCAGTTTCCCCTGCGTCAGAAGGGTTATAAACATCCCGTACCTCTTTTCCTGAAGATACTTTCTCCGCAGGAAGGCGTATTTCCCACGGGGAATTTCCTTCTCCTCCGGCACGGTGATGTCCGGCAGGAGATAGTCTCCCTGTCTGCTGTATTGTATCTTCTCCATTTTTAAGACTCCTTTCAGTATCCGGTTTTGTTTCTGCACTTCCAGTATAAACTTCTGCCTTCCGTTCCTCAACTGTGCGGTTTCCGTTTTTCCGTTCTGCCTGCAGCTGCACAACAGTATCAGAAATGGAAGCCAGTGCCATCTCCGCCACATCACTGATGGCAGCCCCCAGACTGTTGATCAGCAGCGGCGTGTTGAAATCCTGAACATCCCGGAAGTCCTCTGCCTCAAAATATGCCTCTGCCTCCACGCCGCACCTTGCCATGACCATATAGGCGACGCTGGCTGCCAGAATCCTTTTTGCCTTCACTTCCACGTTCAGTTCGTCCAGTTCCTCCAGAAAACTGTCTGCCCTGTCCGCCAGCAGACTGTGCATATAGTCAGGCAGGTTGTCCTCCGCCGCATTTTTTCCCGCCTCCAGTATGGTTTCCTCGAATCCGCCGTTTTCTCCTGCGCCAAAGGTATTGCCAAGCGTCTCCTGCACTGCCCCTCTGTCCTCGTCCTCCATTTCCCACAATGGCACGGGACGCAAAAGACGCTTGTAACGCCCCTCCCTTGTGCCGGAAACATCATAATAGTATTTCAGCCGCACCGCCGGTGCCTGTTTATCAAATACTGCGATCCCGCCGGCATCCCTTTTTACCCACCGCCCGAATTGATTCCGCCATTCTTCCATGCTTAAGACTTTTACTGCATCCGGACGCTGCACATGGACAAGCACCTGCTCGTCAAAAGACAGACGGAAGTTATGGCTGGCTGAACGCAGGAACGCCATCCAGTTTTCCGGTCTTTCCGTAATCTCTCGTATGCTCCGGTCATACAGTTCCGTGATTAAGTCAAATTTTTTTACCAATGCACTGCCTCCTGTCTTTCATGCTCTTTCCATTTTATCTGCTGAAACTCCGGCGCCTACTCCCTACCTGCCGTACCGCCATCCCCACTGGTTCCACTCTGGAGAAACGTGATGACCTTATTCGCCCTTACCGCTTTCTGTATCCCGTTTATCATCCCGATTTCCGCCACCGAGATGCCCGGAAGTGCTAGGATGTCATCCATTGTGATTCCCATGATTGCTTTTTCGTTGTCAAAGCCCGCCTCCATCAGTTTTGAGAGGGAACGGACTGCCTTGTTATTGATCTGTGCCATGATCTTTCCATCCTTTCCATCCAATCTGCTATATTCCAGAGCAGTTTATATCAGCGTTCTTTCCCCCGCTCCACCGGTTTCTGCCGGTTTTCCCTCTGCTCCAGATACACGATTTCTGCCATAGCCCGCTCACACAGGTCTCTTGCGGCTTTCAATGGGCTGTCTGTATAACGCCCCCAGAAATAATCATCCCTGCCTCTGCATTCCCATGTGACAAAGGAACTGGCAGCCTTCCTGTTTACGCCTAAAACAAACTCCTTGTTCCCTACGGGAATTGCACCGGTAATGACAAAGCTCTCGTTTATTCTTTCGCCGCTCATTTAACGCTCCTTTCTTTCCTGCCGCTCTTTCCGTATCTCTTGTGCCCGTTTCCCCGCCCAGTCGGGCAGACACTCTGGTTTTACCTCTCCCTGAATGTCCCTCCGTTCCCATCTGCACCGCTTTCCATCATAAAGGCTCGTGCAGAAACAGGCACTTCCGCGGGCATTTCCTAACGCTCCGTTCCCGCCTGTTACATAAAAAAGCTGGTAGGGGGCTGCCCGGTATTCCGGTCTCAGGGCATTTATGCGCACCGCTGCCACCTTTCCTGTCAGCCCCGTCTCACTGTAGAGCGGCAGGCACATATCTGCCGTGACGGCATCCATCGGTACTGTTATAGCCTCCTTTTCCTTCCGCACGCTCTCACACTGCTCCCTGATACGCTCCGCAAATATCGCGACGATTTCCACATAATCATCCGACACGATGCATTCCTTATAAGAACTGCAGAATCCATTCATCGAAAAATAGGCGCACAGATAGGGCATTGGATCTGTCTCGTCCACGCCAATAACCACTTCCTTGTCTCCTATATAGACTGCCTGCCTGATTTCATAATGATCTGCCATCCGTTTTTCACTACTGTTTTGCACTAATGCACCTCCTGCTACTATTGATAACTTTCCTATAAAAAGAAACTGTCTTCAGAAAACAAATAGATAAAAGTTTTTCCAGAATCTGCAGCGCCGGATTTCACGGTGCTTCCTCCCTCTCTTCTGCTGCCACCACTAACAAACGTGCATTCCGCCCCGCCCAGCTCCGGCAAGTGGAGAGGGTAAGGAACTGGTACCTTCGGAAGAACTCCTCTGCGGTCAGGGATTCCATGCTCTCCCGTACTGCATCTCCCAGTTCCGTACGGTACAGGCTGCGGGACAGGATGGTTCTGACATAGCTGCGGTATTCTTCCCAGTTCCCCACGTCGGTAAAGGAATAGACAGAAGATGAGGTATCCGCATGCATGACCGATACAACCTGATAGCTCCGCCTTTCCCCTCCTGCCCGGAATGTTATCTCCGGGTGTTTCCTGTAATACTCCTCCTGCCCGTAGGCATGGAGCGCACCAAACATCCTTCCTCCATTGATGTTGTGTCCGTAAATGATGCAGTTGTCACTGTCCAATGTGCAGCGGGCATCCAAAAACGGGGTTCCATAAAAACTGTAATTCCCATCAAAATCCCGGTGCAGATAATACTCACTGTCTCCTTTTCTCTGCATGACAGGATAGGAAATGCTGCTATCCTTTATCCTAAGCCACCCGATCCAGTCCGGATTGTCTGCCTTTTTTAGAACAATGGAAGGAATGGGGTTATTTTCCCATTCCTCCAGTTCCCGGAACCGGTCCTCTTTCTCTGCATCCTCCCGGCAGTAATGATAAGCCGCATACGCCGCCACTATAAGAGACAACAAAAAAAAGAGGCACATTGTCCTCTTCATCTGTTTTTTCATCTTCTGCCTTTTCCCTTTCTGTTTCTCCCGTTTCCTCATCTGCATGCTTTTTTCTTACGGTACAAAACAAGACCGGTGCCTCCTAACACAAGCAGAAGAAAAAACGCTATGGCAGCCGGTGTCGTCCCTCCGGTCTGGGGCACTTTCGGTTTTGGCGTCTTTTTGTCCATTACCGACACCTTCTGTATCTTGCCTGTGTCCTTTACCGTATATTTTACCGGTTCTGCCAGCTTGTACCCCTCTGGAGCCTCCACTTCTTTAAAAGTATAAGTTTCGCCAACTGCCAGTTTTCCAGTAATGTCATAGCCCTCTTCTTTCGACGTAAAATGAAATACCTTGTTTCCCTTACTGTCATACACCTCAAATTTTGCCCCGCGGAGTCCCTGTCCGGTATCCTCTGCCAGTTTGATAAGACGGATCTTTGTTGTTTCATCCTTCATGCCGACGCTCTGGATCTCCCCGGTGTCCCTGACGGTAAATTCAATGCTGTCCGCTGTCACATAGCCATCCGCCGGTCTTTTCTCCATCAGCACATACGTCTTTCCGGCAACAAACTTCTGCTCAACCAGATGCTTTTTATCCGTGGATGTCCACGCATCGACCACGTTACCGCTCTCCTTTTCCCTGATTTCAAGTTCGCAGCCGGGAACTTCCCCGGAACCCGTGATCTCTGTCTTGGAGATTCCCACTTTCGTTGTGTCGTCCATCATACGGACGGTATTGTCTGGCTGACGCTTCATGTTCGTTCCGTCGGACACCGCCGCAAGCGTCTGCCCGTTCTCTCCCTCCACCAGCTGAAAACAAATACTGTCCGCCGTCACAAAACCGTCTGCCGGTCTGGTCTCTGTCAGCGTATAGTCGGTATCATGGAGCAGTCCTTTTATCTGCATGGCACCCTTTTCATCCAAGCGGGCATCCACATGGCGGTATCCCATGTCCTCCAGTCTGTCATTTACCGTGATGCTGCCCGCATTTCCGGAAATCCATTTTACAATGACATTTCCCCCGGCATCCGCAACCTGCATTTCGCAGCCTGACAGTTCCTCAGTGTTCGCCACAGATGTCTTGCTGACCGTGGTTACTGTCTGCGTGTTCTCCGCATGCACATCGGCGGCAGCCACTTCCGTATCTCGGTCCTGATACTGTAAGTGTACGGAATATTCCGTTTTGTCATCCAGATAATAGCTGGCGGATACAGACAATTCCTTCAGGTAATAGTCCCCGGAGTTCAGGGCGGCTTCCAGCTCTTCCCCTTCTGTACCGTCAGGTTCGCCAGTTTCCCCGTCTTCCTGTGTCCCACCGGTTTTCCCGGTATCCTCTGCCTCTTCCAGTACATCCGTTTTCTCCGGCTCCCCGGACATACCGGTCTTTTCCATCCCGGCTGGTTCCTCGGTTCCGCCCGTCTCCGCCGCAGGCACATAGCCTTCGCTCATCAGCGGGAAGCCAATGTCATACACCGCTTTTCCCTCTGCATCAGTAACGGCTGTACCTAACATCGTTCCGGCATCCACGATCTTCTCCCCGTCCACGTTATAAATGTTGTGCCGAGTAAAAATTCCAAACTCTGCCCCTTCTACCGCCTGTTTTGTCTCCGCATCCGTCTTGGACAGGGACACCCTCGTTTTTACCCTTTTGTTCTCCACACGCAGCACGCCGCTTTCATCTGTTGCATCTGTGGCGTTCAGGACATATTCCCTGTCTTTGTTCTCCCAGTTAAATTCCACATCCCACTCTTTGTCCGGGAGTACATAGCCATACGGCGTGTCCTTTTCCTTTATGCAATATTTTCCCAGAGGAAGGTTTACTGTTACTGTCCCATCCTCGTCCACGTCATACCCCGTGATGTTCCGGCATTCCTTTTCAAACTCTGCTCCCTCTCCCGTAGTGACAGTGGCTGCCAGTTCACCCTTTTCATACCAGTGCGTTCCCTGATTATCCTGCGTCACGATGTCCTCAGCCGCATAGATCTCAAACTCTGCCCCTTTGAGGAAACGATTCTCGTAGACAAACCTTCCATCCTCAAACCCAGCCAGCATTTCCCCGGTCTTGTAGATTTTGAGTTTTCCATACGTCTCCGCATTCGTGTACTCTGCGGTAACGACAGAATGGGTATAACCGTCCTCATCTGTGAAACTCTCATAATTTCCTGCCCCGCTATTGACCGATACCTCAATATATTTCTCCGTGATGTGGAGTCCGCTTGCCGCATCCGTCTCATAAATCCGGTAGGTCCCGGATTTCAGCTCCTTTACGGTCATGATCTCCCCGGATTCATCCGTAACAAACAAGCTGATCTTTTCCTGCCGGTTCCCGTTACTGTAGGTCTGCTCCACCAGTTTTTCCCCATTATCCGTTACCCGGTAGATCTGATAAGCAGTCCCCGGCTTTAATACGGTTTTTTCCGTATTCCCATCCTTTTTCACAATCCGCAGGTATGCCTTGAAGATTAAGTTGTCCATCGCATACTCATAAATCTGCCCGTCCTCCCGTATTGTTACTGGAAAATCATCGACACGCATGACGTCCCTTCCCCCGGTGTCCACCTGATGGACGGTATAGTCTCCGTAATACAGGTTTCCGGAAATGCCGTATCCTTTCTTATCAGTCCGGATCACTGCCCGCTCGTACTCATCGCAGGCATCGTAGCTCTTCTTTCTGGTAAGGTAAACCTGAAACGTGGTATCTGCCTCATAATCCAAAAGCCCGGTCTGTCCCTCTGATACATACTTCCGGATCTCCACCCTGCCAAGAATCGGCTTATTTCCGTACTCCTTTGTGGCAAGGTGGTCTGTGTACTCTGCGGTTACCCCGGATGCGTCCACCGCAATCGGCAGCACGTCATTGGACAGTGTATAACCAACCGGCGCTTTGGTTTCTTTCAGATAATAAGTGCTGCCGCTGCGCAGATAGTCTGTTGTCAGTTTCCCGTCCCTCACAGTATAGGTTCCCGACGTCACTGCCGAGCCATTCTCACTGTAAACAGTTGCCGGACTAGTGCAGGAAACATCTGCATACAACTGGAACTCAGCACCATTCAGGTTGGCATCCCCATGAGCCTTTTTGTCCTTACTGTACTTATCAATCTTTACAACATCAATGGATGCCTTTTTGTAACGGTTCGTAACATCCGTGATATATGCCCCGGAATAATCGGACGGTACTTCCTCCTGTGAATCCGCCCATGTGCCGTCACTGTTTCTCTCCCAGCTGTTCTCCTTGTTCAGTGTAATCTTTTTTCCTCCGGCATACTCCGGGTCTTTCACGATATGGCAGTTAGTCCCCGTGTTATCCTCCGTCAGCGTATACGTGTTGGAAATGTCATTTTTCATGCTCTGCATCTCCTGCGCCATCAGCGTCTGTGCGGATGCCTTTGTCATGTCAGAGGCAAATTCCACGCCCTCATCCAGTTCCAATTCATCTGTCAGGAACTTTTTCGCCGCCTTTTTTTCATCATCTGACATCTTTTCTAACTGTGAGTCTGGATAATAATAGTATTCCATCGTCTCCAGCTTATAGGTCATGCGGAAAGCAAGCCGCCCGGTGTCCCGCGTATAACCCGTCATGCTGAAAGCCGTATCGTTATCCTCATCCGTTTCCGTCGCACTTACACCGTTGCGGTCTGACATGGAAAAGGAATAAAGGTCGTCCAGATTGTCTGCATCCAGCGTAAACTGGATGCCTCCCAGTCCGTTTCCGTCTTCATCTTTTTTCTTGACAGTAATCCGCTGGCGGTAATAGGTACTGTCGCTGATTGAATCCGGATTATAAATAATGGGTTCCCTATCCGCATCAACTGTCAAAAGACGCTGGTAACGCTTACTGTTTCCCGTTTTCTGCCAGAACGTAATGTCTGCTGTCCAGTTCCCGGACGGTTCAAAAATATCTCTGTAAATATCATCGACCGACTTACTCGGCGTAATGCCGATGTTGTCTTTGACCTGCTTAATGACATCCTTTAACTGGCTTTCTGAGGTTCGCCCCTCGGAAACCGACCAGATGAGTGCCTGACCCATCACAAAACCCTTATTGGAGCGTTTTTTTACTATAACATACCAGCGGATTATTTTTGCATAATAACCATTTTTTCCACTGGTATCCTGATTCCACTGATGCGTTTCCTCCGCTGCATAAGTGTTACCGGAATGGCACGTATACCCTAAGTCAACACAGAATGCCTTTTTCCCATTCAGGTTCATCTGCCACCATGTCCCCGACTTTGTTTTGGAGCCGATCGACACCGTTCCTTTGCGTCCCAGTGAACCAAGTTTTACAGATGCAGTAACTGCCGCATCCGCCTCTGCTGCGTTTAAGGGGATGATGCCGAGAAGCATAACAGCCGCCAACACAAACGACAACATCCTTTTAAATTTTCTTTTTGTTTTCATAAATAGATTTCCTTTCTTTTTTGAAATATAAACAAGTGTTTCCATTGTGTCATGTCCCCGTGGCGGAGGACCCCGCAGGCAAAGTTTCATCTCTTCTCCCTTCATAAATTTCTGCACGAAAAAAAGCCCTTTCAGATTTCTGTACCCAAAAGGACTTTTCAATCCGTATTTACTTGTTTCCGCCGTCAGCTGCTCAAGACAACCTCGCTGGCACCTTCTTCCGTAACAGTAATGCTTACCCGTTCCGCCTTACTGTATCCATCCGGCGCCTTCTTCTCATAGATAACGTATGTCCTGCCAATCTCCAGATAGAGGGATTTCCCATCTGCCTCTGTGATGCTGGCTGACCGCTGCGTCCCCCACCGGTCATCTGCCTCATAGTACCCTATGGAACTGCCGCCAATATAAGTGCCGCCTGCAGCATCATACCGCTTTACCTTAATCTCTTTGATACGGTAATTCCGCCAGTTCTCAATCCCGCTCTTATCCTCATCAAAAAATATAGCACACCAGACATTTCCGTAACGGGCAACCGCTCCGCAGACATGTTTTTGAGACAATAAGTTCTGATAATGTGCCGGACTGTTTTTCCATGCTTTCATGGCACTCTCTGGATCCATGTACCCATAATACATATTTTCCCCAAACATCAACATCTTATATTTAGCATACATTCCAAAGTATGCATTGGTATCTCTGCCAAGATTTACATGTCTGTCAAATCCACTGGTCTTTAAGCGGTACAGACAAAACTGATATAACTCATCCGACCACTCCAAAGCTGCCACACCCTTATCTCTCCGGTACTGGTTCTGTATCTCAAAGGCTTTTTTAGCCTTTTCCAGTACGGTAACTTTCTTTGTCTTTATTACCCTGACTTTATACTTATAAGTCTTTATTTTGTTGTTCTTCATCCGGCATTTAACCGTTACCGTAGCCGTCCCCAGCTTTTTTGCCCTGAACATGACCTCCCTGACCCCTCTCCTTTTCCTGTACCCAGCCGCAACAACCGATTTCCTGCTACTTTTAACTGTTACCTTTTCTGCCTTGTCCAGTGCTGCCGGGTATTTGCAGAGCGTTTTCGCCCCGGTCAGGTTCATCGTAACACTCTTTGTCCTTGCAGATGCTGTCCCGCCCTGCATCAGCATCACCGTACAGAACAACACCACCGCAGCAGTAACCGTTCTTTTCCATTCCCTCATAACCATCAGCCCCTTTCCCATATTTATTATAGCACCCCGCAGACAGGATCTCTACTGTTTTCTCTGTCTTTATGATAACACAGAAAAGCCGGGGCTGCTATTCTGCCAGCCTTCCAGTCGCAGATTTCTTCCATCCCCCCCCGGACATGAGGACAGCCACAGACTGCTTATTTGCTTTTTCGGCTGATATTCGGCTGGTAATTAAGAGGGGGTAGGGTGTGGGAAGGGGGAAGGTCTGACTGAAACCCGCAGCCTTCTGCAAAAAAGGATAGCCAAAAACGGACATGGATATCCCCCCGGTACAGTCTCTCAGCGTTCCCGTTCCCGGCTCCTCTCCCTTTTCCGGTACATTTCCAGTGCCTTGACAATCGTATCTTCCATTTCCTTTGAGGTCGTCCCCTTCGGGAAATATTTGTCGATACGCTTTTTCGGCATTCGGAACTGCTCTGCCTGATTCGGCTTTTCTTCCGTCATAATGGATAAGATCACGCTCTGGTTCAGGTCTCCCGTCCCCGCAAACCGCCTTAACTTAATCGCCTGCGCATGGCTCGGCGTACAGTCCTCCATCTCCATTATGTCAAAAAGTTCCTCCTGACTTTCTCCCGGCAGGTAGGATAATTCCACTGCGGGGCGCATGGCAATCCTTCCCTCATCCACCATATCAAGGATGGATGGGATAAGGTCTGTTAGACGGATGTATCTTTTTATCTGTGTAACACTATCCTCTGAATGTTTAGCTAATTCTTCATTTGAACGAAACCTCGGTCCCTGTGGGACCGAAGTTAAATCTGTCCGTTGTCCCTGCCGTTTCATGGCATCTAACTTCATCTTATAGGCAAATGCCTTTTCCGATGGCAGCACTTCCTCCCTCTGGAGATTGGAATCCACCATGATAATGGTAGCCTCATCATCCGTCAGATTCCGCACCAGACAGGGCATTTCTTTCTTCCCCGCCAGTTCACTCGCCATCTTCCGCCTGTGTCCGGCTACCATTTCATATCCGCCCTCCGGTTTCGGACGCACCAGAGCAGGCATTAAAATACCATGCTCTTTTACGCTTTCCACCATTTCAAGCATTTTTTCATCTGCCTTCACCTTAAATGGGTGGTCGGGAAAATCACAAATCTCCACAAGGGAAATTTCCCTGATATTCTCCCTGTTGTTTTCGTCCCTTTGCTTTTGCGTGGTAAACAGGTCATCGACTGAGGGAAGCTTCATGTCTATTCCGCTGCTTTTCGCCATCCCGTATCACCTCCCCCGTAAAATCAGCATACGCCTTTGCCGCCGCCCCGTTTTTGTCATAACGGTAAATACTCTTTCCGGCAGCACTTGTTTCTGCCGCTTTGACTGACACGGGAATGACCGTCTTGTACACCTTTACAATCCTTCCATAATTCTGCTTCAGGCTGTCTGCCGTGGCACGGGCAAGGTTAGTCCTCATGTCTGCCAGTGTCAGCACAACACCATCCACTTTCAAAGCTGGGTTAATCTGACGCTGTACCCTGCCTATCGTTTTCATAAGCTGTGCCATGCCCTTTAAGGGAAGATAATGCGCCTGCACCGGAATAACCACGCTGTCTGCGGCAGCAAGGGCATTGATTGTCAGCATACCAAGACTCGGCATACAGTCAATCAGGATATAATCGTACTCCTTTTTCAGCCCTGACAGATAATTCTTCAGTGTATACTCCCTGCTCATGGCATTTACCAGCGTCATTTCCATGCCGGATAACTCGATGTTGGTCGGCACAAGGTCCACGCCCTCATCATGGTGCAGAATCCCCTCATGACAGTCAAACGGTTCATCACGGATTACCCGTTCCATCTGTGTTTTCAGGGTAATGTCAAAGTTATCTGCCTCTGTCCACCCCAGTGCGGTTGTCAGGTCCCCCTGCGGATCAGCGTCTACCAGAAGTACCCGCTTTCCCCTGTCTGCCAGTCCGACACCAAGATTGACCGCTGATGTGGTCTTTGCCGTCCCGCCCTTCTGGTTCGCAATCGCAATCACTTTTGCCTCCTGCGGTTTTACTGGTCTTTTCGGCATTCCATCCGCCTCCTTTCCTATAAAATGAAACAGCCATTCCCGCAAAAGGAATGGCTATGTAAAAAAGGGCATGAAAAAAAGCCGTCTGGTTCTCATTTTTGATTACCACACGGCTATGTAAAGAATTATATAAGGCTCACAAAATACCTTGCTCATACATATAAAATCATTTTTGCCAAAACTTATTTATTGTACCTATTCAAACTGGCTATCAGCAAACCACTCACCAAAATTTACATATTTCGTTTTTTCAAACACCTCGAAATTTTTATCAGAAAATAGCTTTTTTATAATTTTTTTATCCTCTACTTCTGGTCTTCCATGATCCCCATCGTAAGTATAACTATATAATATATTTTGTGTGTACTTGTCGTATTTTTCTTTACTTAACTTATACTTTCTCCAACCCGCTCTATATTCATCCTTATAAACATAATACTGACTATTTGTATTTCCATATACATCTGAATAAACAATCTCAATATAGCGATAATGAAAATATGGGCTAACACCCCAAAAATTAAAATTTTCTTCTTCACATTTTTTTTGTACCTTTTCTTCTAGCTCATTTAACCTGTCTGTACTTTCTGGCGACCAATGTTCACCTAAACTCAAATTTTTTATTATATTCTTCTACTTCTTCTTCAGAACAACTCATTTCTACATTGTTTCCTCGTTCCAAATAAATAGCATTATCTTCTTCTTGCAATTCTACACTGCTTATTTGAGATTCATCATCAGTCATTATTGCTATTGTTCTTACTTTTCCATATAAGACACGTCTTATCTTGAACATATCGTATGTTTCATGTCTAACTGATATTTTATCATTATCCCAATCTATATCTATATCCAATATAGGCTCTGTATTCAGAGAAGTACTTTTTAATGCTATTCTGGAAATTTCCATAGATTGCGTTGCAATGCAAATTGACATAATCGTTACAACAAGTGTACATATCGCTATAAATTGCGATAAAAATTTTTCCTTAGTTCCTTTTCTTTTCTTTATTTGAACTCCACAATTAGGACATTTTTCAGCCTTATTACTTACATCTTTCCAACATTCTGGACATTTAATTAAAGCCATAGATATAATCCTGCCTTTCGCAATATACTCACACTCTACCACAAAAACATTAAATTATAAATAAAAATAGCTATGCTAAATATATGTTATTAAAAACACCCTTAGTTATTCATACAGTGTCATAATAAATGCTGGCAATTTCCGTGCATCCCATAGATATTTTGATAAGTTTCTAATTCCGCTTTCGTTTCACAATCATTGTCTGAACCCTCTCGGTTCACAGACTGTTCCCTGCTGTTTTTTCCGTAAAAAGTTCGTTTTCCCTGTAAGTCCGGGAAAGAAAAAAATCCCGCATAACGCAAAAGCCGTTTCAACGAAACGGCTTTGTTTACTGGATTTCTTTCAACTCCCCGAGTAGGACTCGAACCTACGACAACTCGGTTAACAGCCGAGCGCTCTACCGACTGAGCTATCGAGGATTATTCTGTTTTTTCCCCTCAATTTCTTCGGTGTGCGACCGTGTCGTTGCACTACCGCTGAGCTATCGAGGATCATTCTCCTGTACCTTCAAAACTGCA
>JAMPFC010000025.1 GCA_023664685.1 Roseburia sp.
ATTTGTTCATTATCCGCCAACCTTAGTTTTCACAAAACAAGAGAAAATATTCGTGAACGAAATGTAAAAACAGGTTTTTACTATAAAATTTATTGTAAATGAAAACAGTTTTTTGTATAATAAAAGAAAACGGCTAAAGCCGTTATCTTTGATAAAGGCAGGAAAAACTTATAGAGGACACCAAAGCAACAGAAAATTCGTTAACTGATGTAACAATCGGAAATGTGTTAAAAGAATATTTAGAGCGCAAGGAAACGGAGGTTGTGACAATTATGATGAGTTTATTTGATGATGAAAAGAAATCAGCTGATATGTCCAGTAGAGAGAGGTAGCGAAATGAGAGTAAAACAGATTGTTGCATTTTTTGTGGTGCTGATCTTACTGGTCAATGTGTGGGTAAAAATGCCAGACAAGGAAGTATGGGCAGAAGAGAAGCAATACTCAGATGAGACGGTATTTGTTCCGGTCGGCGAAGATGATGAGAAAGAAAAGGAAAGTGAAGAGGAGAAGGAGGCGAAGAAGTATTCTCCGGGAGAACCTGTAAGAAAGGCGAAAGCGGGGCCTCATTGTACGTGGTCTTTAGATCGTAAAGGGACGATGACAATAGAGGGGACAGGTAATGTGGTGTTAAATTCTGTCTTATATAAAGAAAGGCAAGAGTCTATTAAAAGGATTATCGTATCAAAAGGGATTACCGGGATTGATGCCTATGCTTTTTTTGGATGTGAGAATGTTACAAGGGTTACTTTGCCAAATACAGTGAGAGTTATCGGGCAGGCTTGTTTTCAGAATTGTTATTCACTCAAGGCGGTTGAACTGAAAAATGGTCTCAAAACAATATATTCCGCTGCATTTTCCAGATGTTATAACTTAAAAAAACTTGTGATTCCGGATTCGGTAACTCATGTGGATAAAAATGCAATTCGGGATTGTCGATCGTTAAAAACGGTAGTACTTCCCCAAAAACTGAAAAAGTTTGGGGAGAATTTTACAAATTGTCTCAGTCTGAGGGCAATCGTAAACCGTTCTTCAAAAAGGATCCCGCTCGATCCTGTATCGGAAAAAAGGGTTTGGAAAGCCAATGGGAAAAAGACAGATGTTCTGGAGCCGGGAAAGAAAGCCAAGACCAGAGGACTCAGATGCCGGATCACTTATGATCTTCGTGGCGGGAAGACGACAGACCCGATGCCGAAATACCATTATTGTGGTGACAAGCTAAAACTGCCGCGGGCGGAAAAGAAGGGGTATACGTTTCTTGGATGGCGCTGTGAGTCATATTTTACTTACGGAGACAGTTTTGTCAGGTATTATGGAAAAGATATTAAATTGGCAGCTTATTTTGTAAAACATGAAGTGGAAAATCTGGAGGGAGGGAAAATCAAAGTCAGGATAACGGATGATGATTTTGAATGGCATAAGGTAATGCGGCGTGAGGGGTTTTTCCCACTCGACTATGTGGTAAGGATTTCAGAAAATAAGGATATGTCAAACTATCGTTTGAAATTTTGGTCAGAACATGACGACAAGGGAAAGTATGTGGAGGGCATATGCGAAGGATTTGAGGTCGGAAAGACCTATTATGTGCAATTTTCCTATTACTATACGACTGGTGATGATAATAAGGGGGAGGAACTTGATCGGCTTCCGAAGTGGTTTATGAAACAGAGCATAACGATTGAAAAGTAAGAAAAAGGCATTCTGGCATTGTCAGGATGCCTTCTTAGTGCAGCCAAACAAGAGAAAATATTCGTGAACGAAATGTAAAGTATTTTGGAAAGACTTGTTTTCTTTCTGCTTTTTCGATATACTAGTTACAGGCAGATTATTTTTATTAAGATGCATAAGAAAAATTCACAGAAGATCTGTGCAGGAATGGAGGATATGATGGCAGAAATCAGACCATTTTGCTGTGTTCGTCCGGCGAAGGAGTTGGCGGGACGGGTAGCGGCATTACCATATGATGTGTACAACAGGCAGGAGGCAAAGGAGGAAGTTCAGAGAGAACCGCTTTCTTTTCTGAAAATAGACCGGGCGGAGACAAGCTTTGACGATTCGGTCGATACATATGCCCCGGAGGTTTATAAAAAAGCAAAGGAACTTCTCGAGGAGGATATCCGGAATCAGGTATATGTGACCGATGAGGACAGGGCTTATTATATTTATCAGCTTGTCATGGACGGGCGTTCCCAGACCGGACTCGCAGCGTGTTCTTCTGTGGATGACTATATCAATAATGTAATCAAAAAGCATGAGAATACGAGAGCGGATAAAGAGGTAGACCGGATTACGCATGTGGATACATGTTCTGCGCAGACAGGGCCGATCTTCCTTGCTTACCGTTCGGAGGAATCGATCAACCAGATCGTGAAAAAATATATAGCCGAGGAGGCGCTTTATGATTTTACCGCAGCCGATGGCGTGACCCACCGGGTCTGGAAGATCAGCAAAAAAGAGGACGTCGATACGATTTATCAAGCGTTTCAGGCGATTGGGCAGATTTATATCGCTGACGGGCATCACCGGGCAGCCTCGGCGGTAAAAGTCGGATTAAAAAGGCGTGAGGAAAATCCCGGTTATACCGGTGAAGAAGAATTTAATTACTTTTTGTCTGTTCTGTTCCCGCACGATGAGCTTATGATCATGGATTATAACAGGACAGTAAAAGACCTCAATGGTCTTTCTGCGGATGATTTTATGGAAAAAGTCAGGGAGAAGTTTGAGGTCGAGGAAAGGCCGGAGCCGGTGCGCCCAGAGCGAAAAGGCACATTCGGGATGTATATGGATAAAAAGTGGTATCATCTTACTGCGAAGCCGGAGTTGTTTGAGGGGAAGGATGCGGTAGAGAGCCTTGATGTTTCTGTTCTTCAGGACAATCTGTTAGGGCCGGTTCTCGGGATCGGCGATCCGCGGACAGACAGCCGGATTGATTTTGTAGGGGGAATCCGCGGCTTAAAAGAGCTTGAAAAGAGAGCGGATGGGGATATGTGTCTCTCATTTTCTATGTATCCGACGTCGATCACAGAACTTTTTGATGTGGCGGACAATGGGCTTTTGATGCCGCCAAAATCGACGTGGTTTGAGCCGAAACTTCGAAGTGGGCTGTTCATACATAGAATATAAGACTAATTGGAGGAAAGAAATGGATCGTTTTTTTAATTCGGACAACGTAGTTATGAGAGTGTTGTCGAAAATATTTGATATTGGATGGCTTAGTATCATCTATGTACTGTTTTGCATACCGGTCGTGACATTCGGGGCGGCGACGACCTCGCTGTATTATGTGAGCGCCAAAGTGCTGCGGCATGACAGGAGTTATGTGTGGACGGAGTTTTGGAGAAGTTTTAAACAGAATTTTTTGCAGTCTACGATCATGTGGATCATAACGATCGCAGTTTATGGGCTGTTATATTTCAATATCAGTTTTGTAAATGGTTCTCAGTCGGGTGCCGGCGGTTATCTGGTAGGAGCGTATCTCACACTTGGCACGATCGTGCTGTGTGTGCTTTCGTATGCATTTTGTGTGCTTTCGCGATTTGACATGAAGATCACCAAGATTTTCCGTTTTTCGCTCTATTTGGCGTTCCGCCATTTTATCCATACGCTTCTCCTTCTGGTGATTTTATTTGCAGCGGGAGCCGGTGTTTATGTGGGATTTGTGGCTCAGGTGCCAATCCTTCTTATGTTTGTGCCGGGACTAGCGGGATTTCTCTATACGTTCCCGATGGAACACCTTTTGAAAAAATATACACCGAAGTCAGAGGCAAAATATACCGAGGATGGAGAGGAAATCGTCGAGTGGTATAATGAATAAAGCTACAGGGGTTTAATGCGCAGGAAAGGGGAATTTTATGGCTAAAAAACTAGAAGATTACATGGACTGGCCGAAGATCGAGGATCTGGAGTATGCGGAGTGCAGCAGACCGAGGGACGTGCTGGGGCCGTTGGAAGTAAATGGCGACGTACTGGTTCGCGGTTTCTTTCCGGATGCGGTGAAGGTGTCAGTAAAGGCAAAGGGAAAGAGCCGGAGTATGCGGATGAAAAAAATGGATGATGCGGGGTATTTTGCGGCGCTTCTTGGCTGTAAAAAAATTCCAGAATATACATATCATGTCGAGTATGAAAATTCGGTCATGGATATGTGTGATCCCTATGCCATTGATGATTTTGTCGATGCGATGGATGGGGTGATGTTTGAAAATGGGACGCATGATACCATTTATGAAAAATTGGGAGCGCATACCGGCAGTGCCTGTGGATTTAAGGGGACATATTTTTCCGTATGGGCGCCCAATGCGGTTTCTGTCAGCGTCGTAGGGGATTTTAATGAGTGGGACGGAAGAAGAAATCCGATGAAGCGTCTGGATACAGGGATTTTTGAATTGTTTGTACCCGGTGTGTCCGAGGGGGAGCTTTATAAATATGAAATACACGGTGCGGATGGGAAAATCGTATTGAAATCAGATCCGTATGGATATTTTTGTGAAAAACGCCCGGCAAATGCAAGTGTCGTATGGGATATCACAAGCTATCAGTGGGGAGATACAAAGTGGCTCAAAGAGCGCAGCCAGAAAAACCTGAATGAAGAGCCGGTTATCGTCTATGAGCTTCACCCCGGATCATTCCGGAAGCCGGAGACCGCAGATGAGGATGAGAACGCTTTTTATAATTTCAGGGAGCTTGCCCCGATGATCTGTGATTATTGTAAGCAGATGGGGTATACGCATGTCGAACTGATGCCGGTCATGGAGCATCCGTATGACGGATCGTGGGGATATCAGGTGACAGGGTATTATGCGCCGACTTCACGGTATGGGACGCCGGAAGATTTTATGTATTTTGTCGATGTGCTGCATCAGAACGGAATCGGTGTTTTTCTTGATTGGGTGCCGGCACATTTTCCAAAAGATGAACATGGACTGGCGAGGTTTGACGGAACCTGCCTGTATGAACATCTTGACCCAAGGCAGGGAGAGCATCCGCATTGGGGGACTTTGATCTATAATTACGGACGTCCCCAAGTGGTGAATTTTCTGATCGCAAATGCGCTGTTCTGGCTCGAAAAATACCATGTGGACGGACTGCGTCTGGATGCGGTGGCGTCGATGCTTTATCTGGATTATGGGAAGCAGGACGGCGAATGGGTGGCAAATATGTATGGCGGAAATGAAAATCTGGAGGCGGCAGAGTTTTTAAAACAGTTAAATAAAAAAATAAAGTCCCGCAAAGATGGGACAGTGACGATCGCGGAGGAATCGACAGCGTGGCCGATGATCACAGGGCGGATCGATGATGGCGGCCTCGGGTTTGATTTTAAGTGGAATATGGGATGGATGAACGATTATCTGGAGTATATCCGGACGGATCCGCTGTTTCGCAAAGGACGCCACGGGATGCTTACATTCAGTATGGTTTATAACTATTCTGAAAATTTTGTGCTTGTATTTTCCCACGACGAGGTCGTGCATGGAAAGGGTTCGATGTATGGGAAGATGCCGGGAACTGCAGAGCAGAAAATGGCGGAGCTTCGGCTTACGTATGGTTATATGGCTGCCCATCCCGGGAAAAAGCTTCTTTTTATGGGGCAGGATTTTGGGCAGGAGAGGGAGTGGAGTGAGGCGAGAAGCCTTGACTGGGAGCTTTTAGAAGGACAGACAGCAGCCGAGAGTACTTCCGGCGAGATCATTTCCATCAAATCCCCGCATTCGCTTTTAAAGGACTATGTGGCGTCGCTCTGGAAGTTTTATAAAGAACATCCGGCGCTGTATGCAGATGATTATAAACCGGAGGGCTTCCGGTGGATCAGTATGCTTGATGCCGATCACAGCGTGATCGCATTTCTCCGGATACATGAAGAAGAGATTTTGTTGGTCGTATGCAATTTTACGCCGGTCGCTTATGAAAAGTTCCGCTTGGGAGTACCATTTTCAGGGAAATATAAGGAAATTTTCAACAGTGACAGTATAGGCTTTGGAGGAAAGGGAAACAGTAATCCAAGGCTCAAACAGTCAAAGGCGGTAAAACACGACGGGATGGAACAGTCGATCGAATTTTTACTGGCTCCGTCAGCGGTGCAGATTTTTAGCTGTAGGGAGATAAAAAGCCAGCCAAAAAAGAAAAAGAGTACAAACTCAAAAAAGAAAGCATAAGGAAATGGAGGCAGAAATGGATACAGTAAACGGATACCGGATCATTGTAAAACAGGAGTTAAACGAATTGGATGCTCAGGGATATCTTCTGGAGCATGAAAAAACAAAGGCAAAAATCGTGGCGATCGAGACGGAGGACAACAATAAAGTCTTTTCCATTGGTTTCCGGACGCCGCCGGAGGATTCTACCGGCGTGGCGCATATCGTAGAGCATACGGTGTTATGCGGTTCCAAAGATTTTCCGGTGAAGGATCCGTTTATTGAGTTGGCAAAGGGTTCGCTCAATACGTTTTTGAATGCGATGACCTATCCGGATAAGACCGTTTATCCGGTTGCAAGCTGCAATGAAAAGGATTTTCAGAACCTTATGCATGTATATCTGGACGCGGTCTTTTATCCGAATATTTATCATGAGGAAAAGATTTTCAAGCAGGAGGGCTGGCACTATGAACTAGAGGATGTGGATGGCACGCTCAAATACAATGGGGTTGTATTTAATGAAATGAAGGGGGTATTTTCTTCGCCGGATCAACTCCTTGAGAGAAAGATCCAGCAGTCGTTATTTCCGGATACAGCGTATGGCTTTGAGTCCGGGGGAGATCCGGCAGATATACCGGAGCTTACGTATGAAGAGTATCTTGCCTTTCACTCCAAATACTATCATCCGTCCAACAGCTATCTGTATCTGTATGGTGATATGGATATGAAGGAGAAATTGGAGTGGATCGATGAAAATTATCTGAGTCGGTTTGATTATTTGGAGGTGGATTCCGAGATCAAGAGGCAGAAGAGTTTTGACAAGCCGGCACAGGTAGATGCGTTCTACTCACTGGCAGAGGGAGAGAGTGAACAGGATAAAACGTATTTCAGCTACAATGCGGTCGTTGGAACTTCGCTCGACAGAGAGCTTTATCTTGCGTTTCAGGTGCTGAATTATGTTCTTGTTCAGGGGATCGGTGCGCCGGTAAAGCAGGCACTCTTAGATGCCGGGATCGGAAATGAGATCACGAGTTTTTTTGAGGAGAGCATTTGTCAGCCTGTTTTCTCGATCATTGCAAAAAATGTATCAAAAGAAAAGAAAGAAGAATTTATTACTATTACCCGGGAGCAGCTTACGGAATTGGCGGAAAATGGGATCAACCGGGATTCGTTAAATGCCGGACTGAATGCGCTTGAGTTCAGGTATCGTGAGGCGGATTTTGGCCACTATCCAAAAGGCCTTATGTATGGGCTTCAGATTTTTGACAGCTGGCTCTATGATGCGGATAAACCGTTTATCCATATACGGGCGAATGATACGTTCCGAAAATTAAGGGATCAGATCGATGAGAATTATTTTGAGTCATTGATCCGCCAATACCTTCTCGAGAATACGCACAGATCAGTTGTCTGTGTGGAGCCAAAGACCGGTTTGACTGCGGAGATGGAAGAAAAAGAGGCAAAGCGGCTGAATGACCATTTGCAGACGCTCTCCGAGGATGCGAGGAAAAAACTTGTGGCGGAGACCGCAGAGCTTGAGAGATATCAGGAGGAGCCATCCCCGAAAGAGGATTTGGAGAAGATTCCGCTTCTCTCCCGCGAGGATATTGGAAAGAAAGCGCTTGGCTTTTCTAACATCAAGAAGCAGGTGGATGGATGTCGGGTCATTCATCACGACTATTTTACAAATGGAATCAATTACATCAGTATTTCCTTTGATATCAAACCGTTTCTTGAGGAGTATGCGCCTTATATCAGTCTCTTATCGAATATACTTGGCAGTGTAGACACGGATCTTCACGATAAACTTGCCTTTTCCAATGAGGTATTGCAAAATGCGGGGGATCTGCTGTTTGGGCCGAGGATTTTCCAGAACCGCCAGAACCGGGAGCGTTTTGAGTCGTATTTTACCGTTACAACGAAAGTATTTACGGATAAGACGGAGAAGATACTGGAATTGATCGACGAGGCGCTCGCGCATTCCCATCTGGACGATGAAAAACGGTTAAAGGAGATCATCGGAGAGCAGAAG
Organism: Roseburia sp.; assembly: GCA_023664685.1. Taxonomy (GTDB): domain Bacteria; phylum Bacillota; class Clostridia; order Lachnospirales; family Lachnospiraceae; genus Eubacterium_F. The sequence continues at coordinate 8,158 of JAMPFC010000025.1, forward strand.
TCGGCGTTATACATGCGACTTTTGTCTGCGGGACACAGTACTGCGGTGAGCCGCGCGATGGCGTATTTGTCAAAGACGTCAAAATACGACGAGGCATTCAGCGGCATTTCATATTATCGTTTTTTGAAGGAGTTGGATGAAAACTTTGACAGCCAGAAGGAGAATCTGACTGGGATCTTGCAGATGCTCATGGAAAAAATCTTTGTAAAAGAGCATATGCTGACAGGGATCACATGCGCCGGGAAAGATTATGGAAAATTTGAAAAAGCATTTTCCCATTTTGCTGCCGCTCTGCCGGATCGCAGAGGGCAGGGAGAGTGGCTTCAGCCCGGGCTTCGCTGCAATGACATAAAAGAAAACGAAGGATTTAAAACAGCGGGACAGGTGCAGTATGTGGCGAGAGCGGGTAATTATTTGGATCGGGGCATTCCGTATCATGGGGTGTACAAAGTGATCAAGTCGGCGCTCAGTTATGGGTATCTCTGGAATGAAGTACGGGTAAAGGGCGGTGCGTACGGTGTGATGTGCGGCTTCCCGAATACCGGTGAGAGTTATTTTGTGTCTTACCGCGATCCGAAACTGGCGGAGACGAATGAAGTCTATAAGGGTGTGCCGGAGAGCCTGCGTTCTTTTGAGGCGGATGAGCGGGAGATGACGAAATGCATCATCGGTACGATCAGTGAGGTAGACACGCCGCTTACGCCGCGGGCAAAGGGAACACGGTCGATGACTGCTCTTTTGACAGGGATCACTGAAGAGGATGTGCAGAAGGAGAGAGACCAGATCCTTCGGGCGACGGTAGAGGATGTCAGAAAATCGGCAGATATGGTAGAGGCGGTTTTGGCTGAGGGAAAAATCTGCGTGCTTGGAAATGAGGATAAAGTGAAAGAAAACAGCGGACTGTTTCAGGAGATCGTCACGCTCTGACGCTCTAATGCCGGATGGCTGTGGGCTTATGCTGCGAGGCTAAACCCGGGGATGCGCAAATGGAGGAATGTATGGAAGAATTAAAGAAGGATACCGGATATAAGTCCGGATTTGTTTCACTGGTGGGGCGTCCCAATGTGGGAAAGTCTACTCTTATGAACCGGATTATCGGCCAGAAGATCGCGATCACGAGCAACCGGCCGCAGACGACAAGAAACCGGATCCAGACGGTGTACCATGATGCCAGAGGCCAGATCGTATTTTTGGACACGCCGGGCATCCATAAAGCGAAAAACAAACTTGGCGAATATATGGTCAATGTGGCGGAAAGGACATTTCGTGAGGTCGATATGATCCTGTGGATCGTAGAGGCGACTACTTTTATCGGGAAGGGCGAACGTCATATCGCCGAGCAGTTGGAAAAGGCGGATATCCCGGTACTCCTTGTGATGAATAAGATCGATACGGTAAAGAAGGAGGAGCTTTTGGCATGCATCGCCGCCTATAATGAGATTTTAGAATTTAGCGAAATTGTTCCGGTTTCTGCACGAACCGGAGAAAGCGTGGAGCATCTTGTGGATGTTATGTTTGGCTATCTCGAGGAGGGGCCGCAGTTTTATGACGATGACACGGTGACAGACCAGCCAGAGCGTCAGATCGTGGCGGAACTGATAAGAGAAAAGGCACTTCGTCTTTTGTCCGATGAGATTCCGCATGGGATTGCGGTATCCATCGACCAGATGAAGCTTCGCAAAGGAAAGAAAAGTATGTATGATATCGATGCGACGATCATCTGTGAGCGGGATTCCCATAAGGGGATCGTGATCGGAAAGCAGGGGCAGATGCTGAAAAAGATCGGGACAAAGGCGAGAGTGGAGATTGAAGAATTTTTGCAGAAAAAAGTAAATTTAAAGCTGTGGGTGAAGGTAAAGAAGGATTGGCGTGACAGCGACTTTTTGTTGAAAAATTTTGGTTACAATAAAAATGCAGATGAGTAATGGAGAAATGAGGAAAGAATCTGGCAGAATGTTCTAGTATAGCAGCTTCCGATTGTGGAGAATCTAGTAGTAAGGATCGGCGGTCAAATGATTTGCCCCAGAGGGCAATGCGCCTTACAGGGCGGGGTATTTGACCCGCGCGTTTACGTACGCGAGAATAAACTACGGAGGAGAACAGGATGCAGAGTGATTACTGGAATGATTTTACAAAGAGCGGAAAGATATCCGATTATTTAAAGTATGTAGATTCTGCAAGAAATACAGCAGATGGAGCGGGAGAGTATTCTGGAAAAGACGGAGAGTCTTATGGTATGGAGTCGGTGAAATATGCAGGAAAAAGTGACTGGAATGGTGCTGTCGGGCACACCGGTTGGTGAATATGATAAAAGACTTGTGATACTTACGCGGGAGAGGGGAAAGATCGCCGCCTTTGCAAGAGGCGCGAGAAGGCCAAAGAGTCCGCTTTTAGCAGCGTGCGAACCGTTTACATTCGGGGAGTTTCAGGTGTACCGGGGGCGGGATTCCTATACGGTCTCCTCGGTCGAGGTGGGAAATTATTTTTCCGAATTGAGAGAGGAACTCGAAGATATTTACATGGGCATGTATTTTTGTGAGGTAGCTGATTTTTTTACGAGGGAAAATCTGGACGCATCGGAGGTGCTAAAGCTTCTCTATCAGTCTTTGCGGGCGCTGAAAGTACCGTCGCTGAACCGGAATCTGGTAAAATGTATCTACGAGTTTAAGATGATTGCAGTGAACGGGGAAGCTCCCCGTTTATTTGCGTGTATCGGTTGCGGAAAGAAGGAGGAGTTATTTTATTTTCACCGGCATGAGACCGGGATCTTATGCGGGGAATGCTATCAAAAACCGCCCTATCATGGGAAAGGCGCCATACAGATCGCAGGGACGACGACGTACATACTCCAGAGGATCATCGCCTCGCCAGTGGAGAAATTATATACCTTTACGGTTGCAGAAGCGGTAGAGAAGGAGCTGCAGAAGATCATAACACATTATTTTTCCTCCCGGGTGGACAAAGAATTTGCGTCTTGTAAAATTTTGGAAGAGCTAATAAAAAAGTAGTCCCGCAGCATGGCAGCAGTTCCGGCATCAGCACGAGGTAAACAGGTTGTAGCCGATGACCAGACAGAGAATGATAATGAGGATGGCGAGAAACCAGTTTGTGATAAAGAGCATGATTGTCATGCCGATACCAAGCCAGAACAGAATAAATCCGATAAGCCGTTTCATATGCCATCCATCCTTTCCGATCTCATGCGCAGCTGCGGGATTCCTGATATCCTATTATATGCACCGCTGCAGGAATCGTTACACGGAGGAAAAAATTATAATAAGTGATTTACAGATTTGCAGTATCTCCCGAAAAATGTTTTCAAAGCATGGGTTATAAATGCGCCGGTATGAGGTGTGCGTGTGAAGTGCGTGATCTTCGCACTTTGCACACCCATACCGTTGCGTATTTACTGAGCGCAAGCGCCCATGTGTGAAAACATTTTTCGGGAGATACGGAAAGGTGTAAATTACTCGCAAATTACTTCATAAATGTTTGATTTTTCCAGACATTTGGTGTAAACTAAATAATAATTGTATTTTGAAATTTGATTGGAGGGTTCATATGAGAGGGCAGTTAGATAATGAAATGGGAAAAGTCGTAGTGGATGAGGACGTTTTGGCGAAATATGCCGGTTCTGCAGCAGTAGAATGTTTTGGTGTTGTGGGGATGGCATCGGTCAGCATGAAGGATGGTATCGTCCAGCTCTTAAAGAGAGATAATATCCGGCATGGAGTAGACGTAAAGATTGAGGAAAATAAATTATATATCGAGATGCATATTATCGTCGCCTATGGTGTGAGCATTATGACTGTGGCAGAAAATCTGGTAGATAATGTTAAATACAAAGTTGAGGAATTTACCGGGATGGAAGTTGGAAAAATAGTGATATGTGTAGAAGGGGTAAAAGTGGTGAACTGATCCGGTCAGATCATGCAGTCTGGCAAAAAAATGTCTTGTATCATTGACGATTTGGAGGACGAAATATTGACAGTAAAGACGATGGATGCGCTGCTTGTAAAAAAATGTTTTCTCGCAGGGGCGGCAGCGATTCAGGCAAAGAAGGAATATATAAATGATTTAAATGTGTTTCCGGTGCCGGATGGCGATACGGGGACAAATATGACAATGACGATCATGTCGGCGGCAAATGAAGTTTCAGCGCTCGATGAGCCGGATATGGAGACGATCTGTAAGGCGATTTCAAGCGGTTCGCTGCGAGGGGCGAGAGGAAACTCAGGGGTGATCCTTTCCCAGCTTCTCCGCGGTTTTACAAAGGTGATCCGGAGTGAGAAGGAGATTGATGTAAAGCTTCTGGTACAGTCTTTTGAAAAGGCGGTCGATTCGGCATATAAAGCGGTTATGAAGCCAAAGGAGGGGACGATCCTCACGGTGGCAAAGGGAGGAGCGGAGCAGGCTGCCAAACTTGCAAAAAATTGTGATGATATCGTAGAGTTTGCCCGTCAGGTCATTGAAGAGATGCGTGTCGTCCTGTCGCATACTCCGGAGATGCTTCCTGTACTCAAGGAAGCAGGTGTCGTGGATTCGGGCGGTGAGGGACTTGTGACGATACTCGAAGGGGTTTATGATGCTCTTACCGGAAAGGAAATCCACTATGAGGCAGAAGGAGCTGCGCCAGAGAGCAAAAAGACAGGCGGTGCAGACATTGACAGCATCAGTACAGGCGATATTAAATTTGGATATTGTACGGAATTTATTATTTTATTAGAAAAAGAATTTACGTCCCGGGATGAAAAGAATTTGAAGGGATATCTTGAAAGCATAGGGGATTCGATCGTATGTGTGGCGGACGAAGAGCTTGTAAAGATCCATGTTCACACAAATGATCCGGGACTTGCGATCCAAAAGGGATTGATGTATGGGGAATTGTCACGGATGAAGATCGACAATATGAGAGAAGAACACAACGAGCGTTTTCGCCAGTCGGCGGAGGCAAAAAAAGAAGAAGAGGAAGTACAGGCACCGTGGAAAGAAGTGGGATTTATCAGTGTTTCGGTCGGTGAAGGACTTGGAAATATTTTCAGAGAGCTTGGGGCAGACCATGTCATTGAGGGCGGACAGACGATGAACCCGAGTACGGAGGATATACTGGAGGCGGTATCCAAAGTGGGGGCGGAGACGATTTATATTTTCCCGAACAACTCCAATATCATCCTTGCCGCCAATCAGGCAAAGGAGCTTACAAAGGATAAACACATCGTCGTGATCCCGACGAAAAATATCCCGCAGGGGATCGCTGCTATGATCAATTATATTGATGGGGTTTCTGCGGAGGAAAACGAGGCGGCGATGACCGAGGCGATGCAGCAGATCAGAACCGGACAGGTGACATATGCGGTTCGTGACACCTCGATCGATGGGAAGGAGATCAAGCAGGGAGATATCATGGGTCTCAGTGATAAGACGATCGAAGTAGTGGGGAGTGATGTCAGGGAGACGACACTCAGCCTGATCGATGCGCTGAAGGATGAGGAGACAGAACTTATCACGCTGTATTACGGGGAGGAGAGTTCGGAGGAACAAGCGCAGGAGATCGCAGATGCGATCAGTGAAAAGTATGAAGAAATCGAAGTAGAGACAGAATATGGCGGTCAGCCGATCTATTATTATTTTGTTTCTGTTGAATAGTTTATGGATGCCATTTGGCGAGGGGAAAAGACTGTGGATAAACTTGTATTGATCGATGGAAATAGTATTATCAACCGGGCATTTTACGGGGTGCCGGAGTTGACAAATAAAGAAGGGCTTCATACGAATGCGATTTATGGGTTCCTGAATATTTTACTTAAGGTGATGGAGGAGGAGAACCCGACCCACCTCATGGTGGCGTTTGATGTAAAAGCGCCGACGTTCCGGCATGAGATGTATGACGAATACAAAGGGACGAGAAAACCGATGGCAGATGAGCTGAGTGAGCAGGTGCCGGTTTTGAAAGAAATCCTGAAAGCGATGGGGATACAGCTCCGAGAACAGGCAGGGATCGAGGCGGATGATATTCTCGGAACGATGGCAAAAGCCGGAGAGGAGCAGGGCTTTGAGGTGTCGGTTGTCTCCGGAGACAGGGATCTTTTACAGCTTGCCACGGATAAGATCAAGGTCAGGATTCCAAAGACGAAAGGCGGCAAGACTACGGTGGAGGACTATTACCGTCCGCAGGTCATTGAAAAATACGGTGTGACGCCGGAGCAGATCATCGATCTCAAGGGGCTTATGGGAGATGCTTCGGACAACATACCGGGCGTGCCGGGAGTCGGGGAGAAAACAGCAGTAAAAATACTTACCGTGTTCGGGACGGTGGAAAATGCGATCGAGCATGTGGAGGAAATAACGCCAAACCGGGCAAGGGAGGCTGTCAAAAACAATACCGAACTGGCGCTGATGAGTAAAAAACTGGCGACGATCAAGACGGACTGTCGTCTGGGGATTAAGCCGGAGGAGTGCCGGATTGAAAATATTTTTACCGACGAAGCGTACCAACTCATCCAAAAACTGGAATTTAAATCGCTCATGAGCCGCTTTCAAAAAGATACCGGGGCGAATCTGTCGATCGAGAAATATTTTCGGGAGATCAGTACCGGGGCGGAATTTCGTGCGCTTATGGAACAATGCGCCTCCTGTCCGTATATTTCCGTGAAGATACTAGCGAAGAAAAAAGACGAAGCCTCTAGTGAGGCCAATGGGCAGATGTCGTTAGTCGTGGCGGAGGAGGAAAAGATGGCGGCACTTGCGGTCTGTGTTTCTGGAGAAGAGGTCGTATTCTGCCATGCCGGAGACGAGATCAGAGAAGAAATGGTTAGAGAGCAGCTTGGAAGACTGGCGGAAAAGAATGTAATGCTCGTCACAAGTGACTTAAAGAGCCAGTTGGAATATATGCCCGGACTGGATGCGGGGGGAGCCTTTGATACCGCTCTTGCCGCTTATATCATCAATCCGGTTCAGAAGGGTTTTGCGGAGGAGGATATCGCTTCGGAATATGCGGAGCTTCTTATGTCTCCGTACAGTCAGCATTTTGGCAAAAAAAGCGTCTACCGTGCCTATCAGGAAGACCGGCAGGAGATGGTGAAATATTATTGTTATTGTGCGCTTGCTTCGTTTCAGGCGTACAAACCGCTTCATAAAAAGTTAAAGCGTATCGGATCGTTGGAATTATTTGAAAAAATAGAGATGCCTCTTGTATTTACCCTGTTTCATATGGAGAAAGAGGGGGTTTTGGTAAAGCGGGAAGCACTGCGGGAATATGGCGAAAAATTGGGAGAGCGCATTGAGGTATTGCAGCAGGAGATTTACGATCTGGCAGGAGAGGAATTTAACATCAATTCTCCCAAACAGCTCGGTGTCATCCTGTTTGAAAAACTCCGTATGCCTTATGGAAAAAAGACAAAGACCGGATATTCGACTTCGGCGGAGGTGTTGGAAAAGCTGCGGTTTGAGAGTCCGATCGTGGAGATGATACTGGAATACCGGCAGCTCACAAAGCTGAAATCTACGTATGCGGACGGATTGTCAGTCTATATCGATCTGGATGGCAGAATACGTTCTAACTTTAACCAGACGATCACAGCGACCGGGAGACTGAGCAGTACCGAGCCAAACTTGCAGAATATACCGGTGCGAATGGAGCTTGGGAGACAGATCCGCAAAGTATTTGTCCCAAAAGAGGGATGTGTTTTTTTGGATGCCGATTATTCTCAGATCGAGCTGAGGGTTCTTGCGCATATGTCGGGGGATGAGCGGTTGATCGAGGCATACCGGGAAAATGCAGATGTACACCGGACGACAGCGGCACTCGTCTTTCATGTGCCATATGAGGAGGTCACGGAGCTGCAGCGTAGAAATGCAAAGGCGGTAAATTTCGGAATTGTGTATGGGATCAGCGGCTTTGGGCTGTCAAGGGATCTTAATATCACAAAAAAAGAGGCAGAAAAATATATTGCGGACTATTTCCATACATATCCGAAAGTAAAGGAATATATGGATTCTCTCGTAAATATGGGAAAAGAAAAGGGATACGTCACCTCAATGTTTGGGAGGCGCCGGCCGATTCCCGAACTGGAGTCAAAAAATTTCATGCAGAGGCAGTTTGGCGAACGGATCGCGATGAACTCCCCGATTCAGGGAACAGCGGCAGACATTATAAAAATCGCGATGATAAATGTAGACCGGAGACTGCGTGAGGAAAACCTTTCCTCAAAGCTGATTCTCCAGATCCACGATGAACTTCTGATCGAGACAAAAGAGGAGGAAATCGACGAGGTCAAGGAAATTTTGGAGCATGAGATGGTCGCAGCGGCTGAACTGCATGTCCCATTGATTGCAGAAGTGAAACAAGGAAACAGTTGGTATGAGGCGAAGTAACGAGACAAAGGGAAAAATTGCGATGTGGTTGGAATTGCAGAAGTAAAGCAGGGAAACAGTTGGTATGAGGCGAAGTAACGGAAAAGAGGAGACTGCGATGGTAGTTGGAATTGCAGGAGGTGTGGGCAGCGGAAAATCAACGGTGCTTAGTATTCTGGAAAAAGAGTACGGTGCTTTTGTGTGTATGGCAGACCAGTTGGGGCATAAGGCAATGGTTCACGGAACAGACACTTACCGGCAGATCATAGATGTATTTGGCAGGGAGATTTTGTTAGAATCCGGAGAGATCGACAGGAACGCACTGGCAAATATCGTTTACCGGGAGGACGAGCTTCTTCGACGGTTGAATGCCATCATCCATCCGTTTGTATTTTCCGAGATCCAGCGATTGATCCGCCGCCATGCCACAGACCGGCTATTTGTGCTTGAGACAGCGATTTTGTTTGAGACGGGCTGTGATAAATTGTGTGATGAAGTCTGGGGAGTTCTGACGGAAGATGAAATACGCATCCGCCGCCTGATGGAATCCAGAGGATACTCGAGAGAGCGGGCGGAGGAGATTATGAAAAAACAGATCAGTAATTATGAACTTGCTAAAAAATGTGACCGTGTCATTGTGAATGATGGGGGGCGGGAGGAACTGGAAGAGTACATAAGGAAATGCATGGAAAATGTTCTGGAAAAAGAAGGGTGACTATGGTATAATAGTTTCAGCAAAGTTGGGGCATGTAAGTTGTTTCGCAACATTGAGATGCACAGGGAATATGTGCAATCGATCATAATGCAGCCGGATCGCTTGTTACAGATGGTCTGTCGCAGGCTGTTCGGAGTTTTACGTGAGAGTTGAGGAAATATGTATGGGTAATGGTAATGATACTTATGTATTCGGACTGGATATTGGCACACGGAGTATTGTCGGAACGGTAGGGTATCGGATCGGTACAGACCGTTTTGTTGTCATGGCACAGGTTTCGATCGAACACAAAACAAGAGCGGTGATCGATGGGCAGATCCATGATATCCCGACGGTAGTCCGGACGATCAAAGAGGTAAAAGCGCGTCTGGAGGAAAAGACCGGGGAGAAATTGTCAGACGTCAGCATTGCGGCGGCGGGCCGCGTCCTTAAGACAAAAAATGTGTATGTTGAGTATGAGATGCCCTCCGAGTCCAAGGTGACGTCCGAGCATGTACATTCTCTGGATAACGTGGCGGTGGAGAAGGCATATGAGGAGATCCGGTTAGAGGCGGATCATAAAGATAAACATTTTTATTGTGTCGGGTATTCTCCGGTCAAATACTATCTGAATGGATATCCGATGGAAATGATCGAGGAACATATGGCGGCTTCGATCGGTGTGGAAATGATCGCTACGTTTTTGCCGGATGAGGTCGTAGAGGGCTTATATGCTGCGGTTGAGCAGGCGGGTCTCCATGTGGCGAGTCTTACGCTTGAGCCGATCGCAGCGATCAATATTGCGATTCCGGAACGGTTCCGGCTCTTAAATATCGCACTCGTGGATGTCGGAGCGGGGACGTCGGATATTTCGATCGTGAAGGATGGAAGTATCATTGCGTTTGGCATGATGCCCCTTGCCGGTGATGAGATTACGGAGGCGATCGCCAAAAAATATCTTGTGGATTTTGAGACCGCAGAAAAGATCAAGCGGGGCGCGACGAAGCGCAAATCCATTTCTTTTAAAAATATTATGGGAGAGGCTTTCAAACTCGATCAGAAAGCCATTCAGGATACTGCAAAAGAAGCAATGTCATATATTGTGGAGAAGGTATCGGATAAGATCGTCGAATTAAACGGAGGAAATCCGGTGAGCGCAGTATTTGTCGTGGGCGGCGGCGGAAAGATGCCGGGCTTTACGGAATTGATGGCAGAGCGGATCGGTCTTCCCAAAAACCGGGTCAGCATACGGGGCGCGGAGGTTTTGAGGCAGATTGATTTTTCCGGAACTGGTGTCAAAAAGGATTCGACGCTTGTGACTCCGATCGGGATCTGTCTTGAGTATTATGAGCAAAAAAACAGTTTCATCCATGTGCGGGTAAACGAAGAGCGGGTGAAGCTTTACGATAATGGCAAGGCGACGATACTGGACGCCTGCATCCATGCCGGATTTTCACAAAACAGCTTGTTCCCTTCCCGGGGAGAGGGGATCACCTATACGCTGAATGGGGAGGAGAAGGAGCTAAAAGGACGTCTCGGGGAGGCGGCAGAAGTCGTGAGACAAGGCAAAGAATCCAATCTCAACGAGCTTGTTGCAGACAATGATGTGATCACGGTGAAGCCTGCGACGAGAGGCGAAGATGCCTCACTTACAGTCGGAAAGATTCCCGAATGCAAAGAAGAGTTGAAGTATACTTTTCTTGGGCGGACGGTTCTGTGTCCGAAAGTTGTCAGGGTAAATAAAGAGCTGCAGTCGGAGCTTTATGAGATCCGGGATGGGGATTCAGTGGTAGTCCAAGATGTATATTCGGCAGGGCAGTTATTTGAATTTATGGGAGTTGAGCCGGAGAAAGATATTCTGGTTGACGGGGAGAAAGCGGATTTGGACACTCGCCTGAAAAATGGCGCTTCGGTCGAATATGAGATTCCGCCCGAACCGGTGAAGCCGCCGGAACCGCCCAAACCAGAAAAGCCGGCAGGAAAGTCCCAGACAGCTGCTGCATCAGGAACTGACGGAAGCAAAGGAGGGACAGGCGGCAATATTACAGCCGGATTAAGCGGGTATAGTGAGCCGGCGGGGCCGGATCCGTTACTTTCGCCAGTGAAGCCGCTTCCCGCATGGGCAGCCGATCTTCCGATCAGCAATCCGTCTGTGAGAACATATCCGAACATGCCGGCAGGCGGGGGAATGGGAATGCCCCAGATGGCGGCGCCAAACATGGCGGCAGCTAGCGGTGCTTCATGGGCAGCACCAAGTCCGGCACCGGCACCAGTGTTTGGACACAGCATATCGGTCGAGGTAAATGGGCAGAAGGTGACAATACCGGCGAAAGACCGACATACATTTGTGGACGTGTTTGACGCCTACCCAATCGATCTTACAAAGTCAGGAGGAAAACGTCTGGTATCCCGCCTGAATGGAATGGATGTGACAGATTTTACGACGCCATTGCATGATAAAGACAGCGTTGATCTGTACTGGGAGAAATAATATGAGACGTGGGCGCAAAAGGTAGAACATGGAGATGAATATGAAACTTTACAGTATTGCCAGTGGGAGCAGCGGGAATAGTATATTTGTGGGTTCTGGAGAAGGAACCCGGGGAATCCTTGTGGATACAGGGATCAGTAAAAAGCGGATCGAAGAGGGGCTTGCCTCTGAAAATATTTCCATCGGGGATATCGAGGGGATTTTTATCACCCATGAACATTCAGACCATATATACGGTCTTGGCCCTCTCCTGAGAAAATATGCCATTCCGGTATATGCGACGGAGGGGACGATAAACTATATTTTTGACACCGGAAAGTGCGGAAATGTGGAAAAAAGCCTGTTTCAGTGCATCCGACCGGATGTTCCGGTCAGCGTGGGCGGGATGGAGATCATGCCATTTACGATTTCCCATGATGCGGCGGAGCCGGTATGTTATACTGTGAGCGATGGCAGGAAAAAGATCGCGGTGGCTACGGATATGGGGGAGTACACGGATTATACGCTTTCGCATCTGGAGGACTGCGAGGGAGTGCTGCTTGAGGCAAATCATGATATCAACATGCTGCAGGCGGGAAGCTATCCGTACCAGTTAAAACTCCGTATCCTTGGGAGCAAAGGCCACTTATCCAATGACGCCTGCGGGCGGATGCTGTGCCAGTTAGTCCGCCATCAATTAAAATACATATTGCTCGGGCATTTGAGCAAGGAAAATAATTATCCCGAACTTGCTTATGAGACGGTGAAATATGAATTGGAGCGTGAGTATGGCTCGTGGGAAGAAAGCGGCTTGTTTCTCGGGGTGGCGGGGAGACAGATGCCGACGGAGCCGGTTTTAGTATGCTGACACAGGATCAAGGAGTGAATCTTGCATGCGTACAGCCTCATTGATCCGGGGCGGCAGTAAGTGCGCAGTTTGAGAAAGACGAGGATAAAAATGAAAAAGACGATTATTACAGTAGTAGGAAAAGACAGTGTGGGGATCATTGCAAAGGTATGCACGTATTTGTCAGAGAATGGGATCAATATCCTTGATATTTCCCAGACGATCGTGGATGGCTTTTTTAATATGATGATGGTTGTAAATACCGATCTGTCCACAAAAAAATTTGTACAGATATCGGAAGAAATGGAAGAACTTGGAAAAGAGATCAGCTGCATCATTAAAGTCCAGCGGGAAGATATTTTTGATAAGATGCACAGGCTTTAGGGAAAGGCAGGGTATTTATTTTGATCAATATAAATGAAGTTATCGAAACCAATAATATGATTGAAAAGGAGAACCTTGACGTCCGCACGATCACGATGGGGATCAGCCTTCTTGACTGTGTGGACAGCGATCTCGAGCGGTTATGCACGAAGGTGTATGATAAGATCACGAGGATGGCGGAAAATCTCGTTTCGGTCGGCGAGGAGATCAGCATGGAATACGGAGTCCCAATCGTGAATAAGAGGATTTCGATCACCCCGGCGGCACTGATCGGAGGAGCTGCCTGCCAGTCCCCGGAGGATTTTGTAAAGCTCGCACAAGCATTAGACCGTGCGGCAAAACAGGTCGGCGTGAATTTTATCGGCGGGTATTCGGCACTTGTTTCAAAAAAGATGACAGCGGCAGATGAGAATTTGATCCGCTCGATCCCGGAGGCACTTGCCATAACCGAGCGTGTGTGTAGTTCCGTCAATGTGGGTTCGACGAAAACAGGGCTTGATATGGATGCGATCCGTCTTATGGGAAAAATAGTAAAAAAGACAGCAGAGAATACGAAAGACGAGGATTCACTCGGCTGTGCCAAGCTTGTTGTCTTTTGCAATGCCCCGGACGATAATCCGTTTATGGCGGGGGCATTTCACGGTGTGACGGAGGGAGATGCGATCATAAATGTGGGGGTAAGCGGCCCCGGCGTGGTAAAAACCGCACTGGAAAAGGTGAAAGACAAAGATTTTGGGAAAGTGTGTGAGACGATCAAAAAAACTGCCTTTCAGATCACCAGAGTAGGTCAGCTCGTAGCTTATGAGGCGTCAAAACGCCTCGGTGTTCCTTTTGGCATCATCGACCTGTCACTGGCGCCCACGCCGGCAGTCGGGGACAGTATTGCAGAAATTTTCGAAGCGCTTGGCATTGAGAGAGCCGGCGCGCCGGGAACGACAGCGGCGCTTGCCATGTTAAACGATCAGGTGAAAAAGGGAGGCGTTATGGCGTCCTCGTATGTGGGAGGATTGAGCGGGGCGTTTATTCCTGTCAGTGAAGATCAGGGAATGATCGATGCGGTGACAGAGGGTGCGCTGACATTGGAAAAACTGGAGGCGATGACCTGTGTCTGCTCCGTCGGACTTGATATGATCGCAGTCCCCGGTGATACAAAAGAGACGACGATCGCCGGAATCATCGCCGATGAGATGGCGATCGGGATGGTGAACCAGAAGACAACAGCGGTGAGGATCATACCGGTACAGGGAAAAACAGTAGGCGACCGCGCCGAATTTGGGGGACTTCTCGGATATGCCCCGATCATGCCGGTAAATCCGTTTGGCTGTGACGATTTTGTAAACCGGACAGGCCGGATTCCGGCGCCGATCCATAGTTTTAAAAACTGATTTAAAAATTGATCCGGAGGAGGATCTGACGGGAAGGAAGGGAAATTTATGTTAGAATCGATTGATTACAAAAAGATTTTTACGTATTTTGAAGAAATTTCGAATGTACCGCGTGGCTCTTACCACAACGAAAAAATAAGCGAATATCTCGTCCGTTTTGCGAAAGAACATGATCTGTCTTACCGGGTGGATGAGGCAAAAAATGTGATCATAAAAAAGCCGGCTTCCGCAGATTGTACGAATCCGGAACCGGTTATGCTCCAAGGGCATATGGATATGGTATGTGTCAGTAAGGATGGAACGCATGATTTTGAGAAGGAGGGGCTTCCTCTGAGGATCGAGGGGGACTATATCTATTCTGAGGGAACGACGCTCGGCGGAGATGATGGAATCGCACTGGCATATGCCCTTGCGATATTGGACAGTGACGAATATACCCATCCGCCGATTGAGGCTGTATTTACAACGGATGAAGAGGTGGGAATGGATGGCGCTTCGGCACTGGATACCTCAGACCTAAAAGCGAAGAGGCTCATCAATATGGATAACGAAGAGGAGGGCGTTCTTCTTGTCAGTTGTGCCGGCGGGGCGTCAGTGGATATTTCCTTTTCAGAAAAGAAGCGGAAAAAGAGCGGTGCAGAGATCATTGTGGAGGTCAGCGGACTTGCCGGCGGGCATTCCGGGACTGAAATTGACAAGCATCCGTTGAATGCATCGATTTTACTTGGCAGGCTTTTGTTTATGACATGGAACGAGCATCCGTTTCAGATCATTTCTTTTACCGGAGGCGATAAAGATAATGTCATAACCAGTTCGGCAAATGTCCGTCTGCTCTGTGAAGGTGACGGAACGGAACTGGCGGAGGCGCTCCGGAAAAACGCAGCTTGTGTGAGAGAAGAGATTTGCGGTTCGGAGCCGGAGGCGGTATTTACGGTCGGTGAACCCGCAGCCGGAAGTGAGTTTTGCTTTTCGGAGGACTATACAAAGGGAGTTCTCTCTTTTCTGAATCTTGTGATCACCGGGGTTCAGGTGATGAGCAGTGATGTTCCGGGCATGGTGGAGAGTTCTTTGAATATGGGCGTGGCAAAAACAGAAGAGGACGGCATGGTATTTGCCTTTTCCCTGCGGAGCCAGAAAGAGAGTTACCGTGACTATATGTTCCGTCAGTTGGAAACACTTTCAACGTGTGTGATGCCGGCGGGGATAACGAGCAGTTTCCGTGTGCGGGGAGAGTATCCGGCATGGGATTATAAAAGGGACTCTGTATTGCGGGATTTGATGGCAGAGGAATTTAGGCGGGTATTTGGCAGAGAACCGGAGGTAAAGGGAATCCATGCCGGACTGGAATGCGGCATACTGGCAAAGAAGATTCCGGGGATCGATATTGTTTCGATGGGGCCGGATATCCACGATATCCACACGGTTCACGAAAAGCTCAGTATCTCATCGGCGAAGAAAAATTTTGATTTTGTTCTGGGAGTATTGGAGAAACTGGCGAAGTAACAATGCTTTGACACCGGATATCAGGTGAAGGCGGGGGACAGTACCTCTGCGGAAATGAGGAATCTATGGATAAGTTTAAAATTTTAGGAAAAAAATTGGAGCATCACGGAAAGATTGTTGATTTTTATACGATGGAGGTCAGGGTTCCAAACGGAAACACCGCACAGTGGGATTTGATCGAACACAAGGGGGCGGCGGCTGTCGTTCCAGTGGATGAGGAGGGAAAGATCCTTATGGTGAGGCAGTACCGGGGAGCGATCGACGATGTGATGTTAGAGATTCCGGCTGGCGGAAGAGACAGCACGGAGGAGGATTTTAAAGTGTGTGCGTCCCGCGAACTGGAGGAGGAGACCGGATACCGCTCGGAGGAACTCCACCATCTGATCGATATCAACACAGCGGCAGCTTATACGAGCGAAAAGATCGTGGTGTATTATGCGGAGAATCTCATTTCCTCCAGACAGCATTTGGATGAAAATGAATTTGTAAAGATCGAGCGCTATTCCATCGAAGAGATCGAGGAGATGATCGCCTCGGGGGAGATTACGGATGCGAAGACAATCGCAGGCGTTCTCGCCTACAAGAACCGCAAGTCATAAATACGGTTTCCCGGACATATATTTTGTAAGAAAGAGGGCGGACAGAGCCATGTGACCGCCGCCGGGAGGACAGAGTATGACTTTTTTGGAATTTGTGAAAAGCCGGAGAAAAAAGGCAGTATTGTTTTTTTTAGCCGGCTTTTTTTCTGGGGGGATTTTGTATTATCTGTGCCAAAAGCCGGCTGGGGAGCTGCTAGCGCAGATGGAAGAAAATATGGTTTTGTGGGCGGCGGAGGAGCAGGATTTTTTTCAGGCGCTTTTTTTTATCCTGTGGGAGAGAGGAAAGGTATTTTCGGTACTCTGGCTCGCTGGATATACGAAGATATATAAGGTCTATAGCGCGGCGTTTGTGGCATATGTGGGGATGCAGTCCGGCTTCCTGCTTATGTTTTTTGTCATGCTGCATGGAGTGAGGGGGCTTCTTTACTGGCTCGCTGCGGGCTGTCCGCAGATGTTATTTCTTGTGCCGCTTTATATCTATTCCTTTTACCGAATTTTTGAGAGAAGACGGGAAAAGGCTGTGCCGGCAGTCCTTTTGATCCTGTTTGTATTTGCCTTGAGCTGCTTTTTGGAGGCAAAGATCAATATTCCGCTGATCCAGTGGCTGTATGGGTGAACTTTGTTCACACTTTGGTAACATAAAGATAGTACAATGAGTGAGTGTGTATTTTTCAATGATCGTATATGCCGGCGCAGCCGGTTAAGGAGGGCTAATTTTGATTGAAGTAAAAAATCTGGTAAAACAGTATGGCGGCCGGAGTGTGGTCGATGACCTCAGTTTTACCGTGGAGAAGGGACAGATCGTGGGATTTCTTGGGCCGAATGGCGCCGGAAAATCAACGACGATGAATATGATCACCGGTTATATATCTGCCACAGAAGGTACGGTTACGGTGAACGGTTATGATATCTATGACGAGCCGGAGAAGGTGAAGGAGAGCATTGGCTATCTGCCGGAGCAGCCGCCGCTTTATCCGGATATGAAGGTCGGCGAGTATCTGGATTTTGTCTGTGATCTAAAGAAGGTCAAGGGCAATAAAAAGGAGAAAATGATCCGAAGGGTGATGCGGGCGACGAAGATACAGGATGTATCCGAGCGTCTGATCAAACATCTGTCCAAGGGATATAAGCAGAGAGTCGGGCTTGCCGGTGCGATGGTCGGTGATCCGGAGATCCTTATATTGGACGAGCCGACGGTAGGGCTTGACCCAAAACAGATCATCGAGATCCGTAATCTGATCAAGGAACTCAGCAAAACCCATACCATCCTTTTAAGCTCGCACATCATGCAGGAGGTCAGCGCGGTCTGTAACCAGATCATGATCATCAATCAGGGAAAGCTGATCTTATCCGATACGCCGGAAAATATTCCGAAGCATATTGCACAGACCAATGAGCTTACGCTGAAAGTAAAAGGAAATAAAGAATTGATCACAAGTCTTCTTGAAAAGATTGAAAATGTAAAGGAATCGAAGGTGTTAAATACCGGGGAACAGGGAGTTTATCAGGTAGAGCTGTCGAGCCTTGTGGAGTTTGACCTCAGAGAAGAGGTATTTTATCTGTTTGCAGAGGCAAAATGCCCGATCCTTGAGATGAACCATAAAGTTCCGACACTGGAAGAAGTATTTTTGCGGCTTACCGGTGAGGGGACGCGCCAGTACGGCGGAAAGCTTACGAAGGACGAAAAAAGGAAGAAGAAAGAAAAGCAAGAAAAACAAGAAAAACAGGAAAAACAGGAAAAGCAGAAGAAGGAGGATGAATAAGATGTTAGCAGTATATAAAAAGGAATTGAGATCGTATTTCACCTCCATGATCGGCTGGGTGTTTATCGCATTCTTTCTTGTACTTGTAGGGTTGTATTTTATGGTGTATAACCTGATGAACGGTTATACGGATTTTTCTTATGTATTTCAGGGGATTGAAATGTTTTTCATCCTGCTTTTAGTGCCGGTTCTTACGATGAGGATCATTGCGGAGGAGAACCGGCAGAAGACAGATCAACTTTTATATACGTCTCCGGTTTCGGTGACGAAGATCATTCTCGGTAAATATTTTGCCCTGATCACGCTGTTAGGGATCGCGATGCTGATCGTGTGTGTATACCCGCTGATCTTATCGGGGCTTGTGAAGGAAGTAGCCACGGGAACGGAAAGCGTAGATTTTGCGATCGCATATGGAAGTGCGCTTGGGTTTTTCCTGCTCGGTTCGGCTTATATCGCGATTGGGATGTTTATTTCGTCCCTCACAGAGAGTCAGGTGATCGCGGCGGTGGCTTCCGGGGTAATCATGATCTTTACGTATCTTATGACGAGCCTTGCCCAGATGCTTCCTACGGGGCATACGTTTGTATTCTGGTTTTTGGCTGTGCTTGTGGTGGTGCTTGCCTTTGTGCTGAATTTATGGATTCACAACGCATGGATTTCCGCTCTTGTCGGTATTCTCGCAGAGATTGCACTTACGACGGTATTTATTTTTAATACAGAGGCTTTTGATAACCTCCTTGGAAATACACTTAGTTCCATTTCTATCGTAGACCGTTATAGCAATTTCTCGCTCGGTATTTTTGATGTGAGTGCGCTGATCTATTATCTGAGTGTATGTTTTTTGTTTGTTTTTATCACGATACAGCGGATCAAAAAGAAGAGATGGAATTAGAAACATGTGCAAAAAAGGTATGCAGATGGAGGTAAGAGATGAAGGATATAAAAAAGAGTTTTAAGAGCCGAAAATTCCGGATGGGCGGCTACCAGACATTGATCATGGTGATCGTGATCGTGCTTGTCATTGTTTTTAACCTTGTGGTGAATAAATTGAATCTGACCGTTGATTTGAGCAGCGACCAGAAATTTACCCTGACGGAAGAGACAAAAAAGCTTGCGGAGGGAATTGGGGATACGATCAAGTTTTATTATATGTGCGAGGAGGGGAACCAGTCGACTCAGATCGAGAAGGTTCTGGAGCAGTATGACGGACTCGGGAATATTGAAGTTGTAGATAAAGATCCGGTCGTATATCCGAATTTTGCAAAAGAATATACGGAGGATGAGATCGGAGATAATGACGTGATCGTCGTGAATGAGAGCAGAAATAATAAGAGCCGGGTTGTGTCCAGTTCGGATATGCTTGTTCAGGATTTTGATTATGCGACATATCAGCAGACGTATACACTGGATGCAGAGGGACAGCTCACTGCCGCCCTGCAGAATGTGACCAGCGATTCCACTAAGAAAATGTACTATACGTCCGGTCATGGCGAGGGAGAGTTAAATGCCAGTTTTACGGATATACTCGGGAAGTCCAATATCGACTACGAGGAATTTGCGACGTCTTCTGCAAAGAGTGTTCCGGAGGACTGTAACATCCTTTTGGTCAATGCCCCGGAGTACGATATGAATGAGGACGAATATGCGGTGCTTTCGGATTATCTGAAAGAGGGAGGAAAAGCGATGTTTTTCCTCAATGCGGCGGTTACAGAGCCATTGACGAATTATTATAAGTTGATTTCTGATTATGGCGTCAATGTGGTTGACGGATATATCATTGACAGCGAGGGAGCCTATAATGAACGGTATCCTACGATGTTTATTCCGGTTCCGGCGGAGCATGAGATCACAGAAGAAGTCAGTGATAAAATGGTTGTTGTGTCTGTGGCAAAGGGTATGACGACACAGAGTGATGTGCGAAGTACGCTTACGGTGGAACCGCTTCTTATGACAGCGGATTCGGCGTATTCGAAAGTAAATGTGAAAACCCAGACAGTTGAAAAAGAAGAGGGCGATGTAAATGGCCCGTTTAATGTCGCAGTAGCGATTAAGGATGCGTATGCAGAGAATACAAAGGGCGAGGGAAAGGCAACCCAGATCGTAGTATATGGTTCCGGAGATTTCAGTTCTTCGGATGTGATCGCGACAAACCAGTTTGGAAACCGTTCGATGATCTTAAATTCGCTTTCGTACCTTTCCGGCGAGGAGACGACGACACTTGCGATCCCTACGCGGAGTCTGAATCAGGAGTCGGTAATGATCCAAGAGGGCGACCGCATCTTCTTTACCGTGCTTCTCGTTGTGCTGATTCCGCTGATTCTTCTGGGCGTTGGGTTTGCGATCTGGTTTAGAAGGAGGAAGAACTGATGTCAAAGGGGAAGAAAAAGATCGTTACGCTTGTCAGCCTGTGCCTTCTTATGGCAGCAGCCATATGCCTGTATTTCTTTCTCCCAAAAGGAGAGACAGACGATGAGGAGGACAGTTCTGCCGAAGTGGTAAACGTCGTAAATATTGACAAAGAGAAGATAACAGCGGTTCATATCCAGCCAGAGGATGGGGAAGAAATTTCTCTTTCCAAAGAGGGCGAGGATTGGAAGTTAGAGGGGCTTCCGGAGGCGCCGGTCGATGCCGAGGCGGTCGAAGCAATGTTTGAGGGGCTTTCCCCGGTGACTTCATCGAAGGAACTTGAGGCGGGGGAATCCGGGCTTTCCGAATACGGACTTGATAAACCGCAGATGACGGTTCAGTTTACGACATCAGATGGTGAGCAGTACGAGTTTAAATTCGGGGGAAGTGTTCCGGTAAAAGGAGGAAACTATGGACTCTTTTCATCCTCAGATAAGGTTTATACATTTACGGACACCCTTCTTAGCGCTTTTCAGGTAGAGAGAAATTCGCTCATTGTAAAAGAAGAGGTGGCGGAGATCAATGCGGATTACCTCACATACATTTCTGTGAAAAACGGAACGGAAGATACTTTTGAGGCGAAAATCGTATCGGATGATGAAAAAGTGGACGCCTATACAAACTGGATCATTTCCAAACCGTATAAAAAACCGTTAGCCGGTTCGTGTACCAATGACTGGAATACGCTTCAGGGATTTTTTACTTCTGTCTCCTTTCAGGAACTGGCGGAGTATGACTGTCAGGATTTCAGCAAATACGGACTTGACCAGCCGGCTGCTTCTGCCGAGGTAAAATATTTTGAACTGAAAGATGGGTATGAGCTTCCGGAGACGACAGCAGAACCGGCGTCTTCTTCGCAGGCAAATAAAAATACGAATAAGACTTCGCTCGTGCCGGAGAAATACCGGGACAACAAAAGCTATACGCTGTATATCGGGGATAAGACGGACGAAGGGGATTATTATGTGAGACTGAAAGGCTCGGATCATGTGTATACGATGTCCGGCGAGAGTGTGGAGAGCATAACCGGAGTGGACGCTTACACGTATATGGATCACAGTGTGTATTCGACGCTTGCCACAGATATCAAAGGATATGAGGTTACGCTCGGTGAGAGCGGGAAGAAGATCACTGTCACCCATTCGACGGAAAAGGGGGACGATGACAAAGAGAAGAATGTGTGGACGCTGAATGGAAAAGCGGTTTCAGATGAGAATGAAGAGGCGTTCTTAACTCCGTACTCGAAAGCATTTCTTCTTGAGTTTACGTCATCGGCGAAGGCTTCCGTCAAGCCGGAAAGCAAAAAGCCGGTGCTGACAGCAGTATACCACGAAGAGGGGCGGGATGTGACCGTAACTTACTATCCATATGATGGGACAAATTTTTACCGTGTGGATAAGAATGGGATGGATTATTTCCTTGTCGACAAACTGGCAGTAGATGATGTAATCGAAGCGTTTGCGTCGCTGCTTGAACTTGACCAGTAGCAGAAAAAGTAATATAATTTTTCTTTGAAAGACGGAATCGTTTCAGGAGGAAGGACATGAACGTTAAGACTTATCTGTACAATACACTTTCAAAAAAGACCGAGGAGTTTATCCCGAATGAGGAAGGCAGGGTGGCGATGTACACCTGTGGGCCGACGGTATATCATTTTGCCCATATTGGAAATCTGAGAAGCTATATCATGGAGGATGTACTGGAAAAATACTTGCGTTTTGCCGGTTATGAGGTGAAACGGGTTATGAATATCACGGATGTCGGGCATTTATCGAGTGATGGGGATACCGGAGAGGACAAAATGCTTGCCGGTGCCAAGAGGGAGCATAAATCGGTTATGGATATCGCTGCTTTTTATACGGATGCATTTTTTGAGGACTGTAAGAAGCTGAACATCAAGCGCCCGGATGTGGTAGAACCGGCGACAAACTGTATTCCGGATTTTATCCATATGATCGAGGTGCTTCTCGAAAAAGGATATGCGTATACTGCCGGGGAAAACGTGTATTTTGATACGTCAAAATTAGAAAATTATTATGTGCTGTCTGCCCAGAACGAGGAGGAACTCCAAGTCGGCGTCAGGGAAGACGTGGAAGAGGATACGAATAAAAGGAATAAGACGGATTTTGTACTGTGGTTTACAAAGTCCAAGTTTGATAATCAGGAGTTAAAATGGGAGAGTCCGTTTGGAACGGGGTATCCGGGGTGGCATATCGAGTGTTCTAGTATCAGTATCCGGCATCTCGGCGAGTACATGGATATCCATTGTGGCGGCGTGGACAATATTTTCCCACATCACACGAATGAGATCGCCCAGAGCGAGGCATATCTGGGGCATAAATGGTGTAATTACTGGTTCCATGTGAACCATTTAAATACGACCGGCGGAAAGATGAGTAAGTCAAAGGGAGAGTTTTTGACGGTGTCACTGTTGGAGGAAAAGGGATACGATCCGATGGTCTACCGCATGTTCTGCCTGCAGTCCCATTACAGAAAGCCGCTTGAATTTTCTTATGAGGCGCTAGATAATGCGGCGGCGGCTTATGAAAAGCTGATGAAGAGGATTCAGGCTGTTCCGGAGGAGGGGACGGTTGATAAGGCTTTGACCGAAGAATACAGAGAAAAATTTGCGGAAGCGGTAGGAAACGATATCAATACATCGATGGGGCTTACCGTTCTTTATGATGTGCTGAAAGCAGACATAAGCGGGGCGACGAAGCGGGAGATCATCATGGCTTTTGACGAGGTGTTGTCCCTTGGACTGGCAAAGGCATGGGAAGAAGCAGAAGCACCGGCTGCGGATGCAGAGCTTACCGCTTATGTGGAGGAGAAGATCGCTGAGCGGGCGGCGGCAAAGAAGGAGAAAGATTTTGCGAGGGCGGATGCGATCCGTGATGAGCTGAAAGAAAAGGGGATTGTCATTAAGGATACGAGAGAAGGGGTTGTCTGGGAGGTAGTGTAGGGGAGGTATTGTGATTTCGGACGGTTGCTATTGATAGAAAGCGATACGCAGCAGGACAAAATCTAGCAATTAAGGACAGGAATTTTAATGCCAATGGGCGTATACTTAATTGTGAAGAGAGGGATGATACCGATGGATTGGGTAAAGACGATCAACAATGCCATTGCCTATATGGAAAATCATTTAACAGATGATATTACGCTTGTGGATATAGCAAAAAGTGTGAACATTTCTGCATTTCATTTTCATCGTGCTTTTTCTTTGCTGGCGGGGCTGACGCCGATGGAATATATGCGAAAACGACGACTTTCGCAGGCTGGGGCAGAGATTGCAAACGGGAGTGAACGGATTATTGATATAGCGATGAAGTATGGATATAATTCGCCGGAAAGTTTTACGAAAGCATTCATGAGATTTCATGGTTTTTCTCCAATGCAAGTCAGAAAGGGCAGTTCTATTCAGTTTTTGAATCGGTATACCATCCAAATCATAATTGAGGGAGGTTGTACGATGGAATACAAAATTGAAACATGGGAGGCGATGGAGCTGCTCGTACATGCTAATGACTTTCACACCGAAACAAGTGAGCAGGATATTCCAGCATTCTGGGATGAATACTATGCAAACGAGGAATATAGAAAGATCCCCGGATATTTGGGGGTATGTGCGCAGAAAAAGACAGATGGAGATGTGTTTCGATATGGGATTGGCTGTAAGGCTTCTGATGTAGAAGGTGTTCCCGAGGGATTTGAGATCATTCATATTCCGGAATACACATGGGCGGTCTTTAAGTGTGTTGGCCCATCGCCTATGGCGATTCAGGGAATGTGGGAAAGGATTTATAAGGAGTGGCTGCCGGCAGCGGAATATGAAATTATTCTTGATTATGAGATTGAGAATTATTTGCCGGGTGATCCAACAGCTCAGGATTATGTAAGTGAGATTTGTATTCCGGTCAAAAGCAATAAGTGACAAGGCAGGGGACGGAATATATATGTAAAAGCCGGATGGTATCTAAAATGGGATGTCATTCGGTTTGTTTTTATGTCTCATTTGTCGCAGGCTCGGAAATTATGTTGCTTGAAAGAATAAGGGCGTAATGTTATAATATACAAATAATAGACTTTCAGAATGCAGATAACTATATAAGGGAGCTTTGTTGAAGTCATTGACTGCTGATTACATTGCAGAGGAAGGTGCAAAGATAAGAGGGAAATACAAGAAATTTAAAGCTATGGATGCTTTGCAGATTGCAACCGCTATTGTTAGTGGATGTGATATGTTTTTTACAAATGACAAGCAGTTAAGACAGGAAAAAGAGCTTCTGTGCATGACTATGGATGATTTATAAGCAATCGATATGTTTATAAGGTTCTTATCTGTAGATCTGTTCCTGATCAGCCATAAAGAATGAAAAAATTACGTTGAGGAGATTCATTCATACAGCAAAATCGCAGGAAGAAAGGAGGGCTGTAAATGACACTTGAGAATAAATTAGAAATAACTAATTCGGCAGAGTTAGCGCGTACGGAAGAAAGAATAAGCAAGAAGAAAGCGGCATTGCTTTTTGAAAATGGTTATTTAAATACTTTGAAGGCGGGTTCGCTTGAAAGTCTGCTGAAAATTCACCGATATCTTTTTGAGGATATTTATGATTTTGCCGGAAAAGTGAGAGAAGTCAATATTTCTAAAGGAAATTTCAGATTTGCGCCGATCATGTATTTACAGCCGGCGCTTGAAAATATTGAGAAAATGCCTCAGTCAACGTTTGATGAGATCGTTGAGAAATACGTTGAGATGAATATAGCGCATCCGTTCCGAGAAGGAAATGGTCGAAGTACAAGAATTTGGCTTGATTTAATGTTGCGGACGGAGCTTAGTATGGTGATTGATTGGAGCAAAATAGATAAGGCGGATTATTTGCTTGCGATGGAAAGAAGCCCGGTTAAAGATGTTGAAATAAAATGTTTGCTTAAGGAGGCACTAACAGACAAAATCAATGACAGGGAAGTGTATATGAAAGGTATCGACTATAGTTACTATTATGAGGGGTACTCGGCGTATGAAGCGGAAAAGCTCTAGAAATGGACTTGCAGAATGTTGAAAACGAATCATTAAGAGGAGAAGGTGAATGGAGAAAAGCGAAGTACTCTTGTATGTAACAGAAGACGGAACTGTTAAATTAGAAGTTGCGATGGAGTCGGAGACAGTATGGTTGAATTTAAATCAGATGTGCGAATTGTTTCAGCGTGACAAATCCGTTATATCAAGACATATTAAGAATATCTATACGG
>JAMPFC010000026.1 GCA_023664685.1 Roseburia sp.
TGCAACTGCCAACGTACGGTAACTTGCAAAAAAACGGACAAAAAACAGGCACCGTCATGAATATGTATCCCTTCGTTTCATGACAGCGCCCTTTTATAGCACGTAAACTATGTTTTATGACAATGGTAATATTAACATCACTACGAGTTCGCACGCATTTTCTGCTCAAGTCGTATTTTATCGGCAATCAAAGCTACAAATTCAGAATTCGTAGGTTTTCCTTTACCATTATTCACTGTGTAGCCAAATAATTCATCGATTGTATCCACTTTTCCTCTTGTCCATGCCACCTCGATCGCATGTCTTATCGCCCTCTCCACTCTGCTGGGCGTGGTATTATGCTGTTTTGCGATGGATGGATAAAGTACCTTCGTGATCGAGTTGAGGATTTCACTATTCCCCACCGACATCATGATCGCATCCCGCAAATATTGATATCCCTTAATGTGTGCCGGAACTCCGATCTCATGGATGATATTTGTCACATCCATTTCCAGATTGTATTCCGACTTGAAGTCTTTACTCATATACTGTTCATAGCTGCTGTTTAACATAATCAGTTTATTCTCAGGTTTTAACTGCTGTACCTTGTTGAGAATCGTCTCTTTTTCAAAAGGTTTTAAAACATAATATGACGCCCCGTACTGAAAAGCGGTCTGCATTACATTTTCCTGTGTAACTGCCGTCACAACGATAAAATCCGGCCTTTTCTTTATTCCCGGGATTCCTCTGTATATC
This sequence comes from Roseburia sp., assembly GCA_023664685.1. Classification (GTDB taxonomy): domain Bacteria; phylum Bacillota; class Clostridia; order Lachnospirales; family Lachnospiraceae; genus Eubacterium_F. The sequence continues at coordinate 739 of JAMPFC010000026.1, forward strand.
TTTTCAAGGACTAGAAGTCCATCCATCTTTGGCATGATCAAATCAAGAAATACAATATCCGGAACTGTTTCGCGAATCATCTCGATCGCCGCAACCCCGTTCTCTGCATGCCCCACGACTTCCACCTCATTATCATCCTGCAGACTTTCTCTGATCATAGTAGCTGTTCTTACACTATCATCTACGATTAAGACTTTAAGCTTTTTCAATATGCATTACCTCCATTTACCCATTCCATAAACCATTTTTCGGTGCTACGTTTTGCATTATATATGGTTTTTCATCTTTTTGCAAGCAAATTTTATATATTTATTACATTTTATTCACGTACTTTTAACAAATTTCTAGCAAAATCGCCAAATTTTTACCCAATTTTACTATTTTCAGCTTATTTTTTTCACTTGACCATGTCTATTAAGTCGTTTATTATAAAACTATGAACAAATTACTATGAGATATTGTGCAATATGTACAATAGTTCTCATAAGAAAGGATGTATTATCATATGAAAGAAAAGGAATTTAAGCCTTATATCGCAGCCGACCGGATCACCCCGGAATTAACTGTTACTTCTATAATAATGGGTGTCATCCTCGCTGTTGTATTTGGCGCAGCCAATGCCTATCTCGGACTCCGTGTGGGCATGACCGTTTCCGCTTCCATTCCGGCGGCGGTGATCTCAATGGGGACGATCCGCGTCATCATGCGCAAGAACTCGATCCTCGAGAGCAACATGGTGCAGACGATCGGCTCGGCAGGTGAATCCCTTGCCGCCGGCGCCATCTTCACCCTCCCGGCTCTGTTTCTCTGGGCCGCTGATGGGAAGATGGAGACACCGGGCATTTTGGAAATCTCGATCATCTCACTCTGCGGAGGTATCCTCGGCGTTATGTTCATGGTTCCCCTGCGGAATGCCCTGATCGTAAAAGAACACAACACACTTCCCTATCCGGAGGGAACTGCCTGCGCAGAAGTCCTTCTCGCCGGAGAAGAGGGCGGATCAAACGCAAAAACCGTATTTATCGGCATGGGCTTTGCGGCAGTCTGTAAGTTTTTAGTAGACGGACTCCAGATCATTCCGGGCGCCATCTCTGCCAAAATCTCTTCCTTAAAAACAGAGTTGTCGACGGAAGTATATCCGGCACTCATCGGCGTTGGATACATCTGCGGGCCAAAGATCGCTTCTTATATGTTGGCCGGAGGACTGCTCGGTTGGTTTGTCCTCATTCCTGCGATCAATCTCTTTGGCGCCAATGCTCTTCTCTATCCCGGAGATGACATCATAGCCAATCTGTATGCAGAGGGCGGGGCAAGTAATATCTGGGGACTTTACATCCGTTACATCGGCGCCGGTGCTGTGGCCGCCGGAGGGATCATCAGCCTGATCAAATCCCTTCCGCTGATCGTATCCACATTCCGGGATTCCATTAAGAGTCTCGCCGGCGGTGCAAACAAAGAAGTATCCAGAACTTCAAGTGAACTTGACATGAAGATCATCCTCGGCACGATCGTCGCTCTGATCCTCATTATATAGCTTATACCCATTGTTCCAGTGTCCCTCGCCGGTGCGATCATGATCATTGTATTCGGATTTTTCTTTGCTACCGTTTCCTCGCGTATGGTGGGAATCGTGGGAAGCAGCAACAACCCGGTATCCGGAATGGCAATCGCAACACTTCTGTTTTCCACACTGCTTTTGAAAGCAACTGGCGATTCTGGCTTCCACGGAATGCAGGGTGCGATCGCAATCGGTTCGATCATCTGTATCATTGCCTGCATGGCAGGGGATACTTCTCAGGATTTAAAGACCGGATACATCTTGGGCGCCACTCCGAAAAAACAGCAGATCGGTGAATTGATCGGTACGGTCGCTGCCGCTCTGGCGATCGGCGGTGTCCTGTATCTTCTGGATTCGGCATGGGGCTTTGGCACGCCGGAACTCTCTGCTCCACAGGCAACTTTAATGAAAATGTTAGTCGAGGGTGTTATGGACGGAAACCTTCCGTGGGGACTCGTATTCATCGGCGTATTTATCGCCATCGTGATCGAAATCCTACGAATCCCAGTTCTCCCTGTGGCAATCGGTCTCTATCTTCCGTTGGAACTTAGCACCTGCATCATGATCGGCGGACTGGTAAGACTGTTTATCGACAAAAAGAAAATGTCTTCCGAAAAGCAGAAAAAAGAAATCGTCAATAAGGGAATCCTGTTTAGTTCAGGAATGATCGCAGGCGAAGGACTCGTGGGAATCCTTCTCGCCGTCTTTGCAGTACTCTCTGTAAATGAGGCGATCAACCTGTCAGATACGTTCAATACAGGAGTCATCGGAGGAATCATACTGATCCTTCTGATGGTATTTGCCCTTTTGAAATCAAGTATCTGGAGTAAAAATGAGGCACGATGAAAAAGAAAAAAGATGAAAATTATTTAGAGTTTCTTCCTATTAAAAAGGAAAATTTAAAATGGGACACGGATGATTCCGGAATCGTCACGATCTACATCGAAAACAAAGGTATTTTTAAGTGGATCACCCAGAAGCTTCTCGGCAAGCCAAAAATCTCCCAGATCCATCTCGAGATTTACGGAAGTTTTATCTGGCAGCAGATTGATGGAAAACGCCGAATCATGGAAATTGCCGATTTGGCTGAGAACGAATTTGGAGAAAAAATCCACCCATTATATGAACGAATTTCTTCTTATTTTAATATGCTTGAGAGAGCGGATCTGATCTCAATGGAGAAGAACGACTAAAAACCAAGAAGATCCCAAGAGAAAAAAACTCCCCCTCGGACAGCCTTATAAAAACTGTCCGAGGGGGGAACTTTTTCTCACGGTCTCTCCATCAGGCCGCCGCCCCCATAGTATCCTTCGGGTCTCGCCGCCCACAATTCATTCAATACCGGTTTGCCGGACTCATCATAATATGATACCGCATACCCGGTAAACATCTCCACATGATAAATTCCCTTATACCGGTTGTTGTTCGCTCCGGTCTCAAACATCAGATCGCCGGGACGAAACTTCATCTTCTGAATGTGGGCACGGGTGTAAGACTTCGTCAGAACTTTTCCGTGGCTTTTACACCATTTTGCCAAGTCTGCCGCTACCGGCGCATAATTTGCCAGACCAAATTTTTTTCCGATCTGGGAATAACATTTCCAGACAAGAGAACTGCAGTCATAGTATCCCTTCTGCATCCGCTTTGGCTGGCTGTATTTCCATGTGCTTCCAATCATCCTTGCCCGCTTCACAACCTTCAAAAGCCCCGGGGAAACGACCGACACCGCGCAGCCGACTTTATTTCCGCTAAAATCTGCTGTGATCACCGCATTTCCCATCTTCCGAAAACGAACCGTTCCATTGCTCGACACTTTTGCCACCTTTGTATTGCTGGAACTCCACACCGGCTTATCTGTCGTCCCCTTGACTCTCAGGGTCGTCTTCTTTCCTTTGGAAGTGACAATACTGCGCTTTGTGATCTCCAGTTTATCGATCTTCAGATTGACCTGAAACGTTTTCCCATTGATATCAATCGTCAGCACCGTACTCCCCGCCGAATAACAGGACACATACAGCACATGGTCTTCAATCTGTCCCGTTACCATCATTTTCGTATTGGAAGAAGTGACCGAAACCTGTGTGTAGGAATCGATGACCTGATCCGGATCCAAAATCTTTATTTTCCCCTCAAAGCTCTGAAACCCACACAAATATCCGTGAAGAGTATCTTTTTCCAGTGTCACGTTCGTCATATTGACCGAAACCGTCACATCGCAGGAGGCAGAAAAAACCGTGCTTCCCATATTATCATAACCGGTGATCTGCACCCATGCGCTTCCGGCTGTGAGCGCCTTATAGTAACCATCGTTTCCCACTGAAAGAACATCACTGCCGGACACATAATAATTCCATGTCGACACGGTGATCGGCATCCCCGCATAATCAACAAGATTTTCAACTGCAGGACGGATATATCCGTCATCCCCTGTTATCAACTCCATGTCTACTGAACCGTAATTTGCAACCGGAACATCCACCGTCGCCGCATGAACCGGCCGGCTGCACACAAAACTAACTGCGATCAACGCAAAAATCACTAAAATTATCTTATTGTTCTTTTTCATCATCTCATCCTCTCATTGTTTATGACTTTTATCTTTTCTTATTATAAACGATATTCGCTCTTTTGTCATGTAAAATCCAACGCACCAAAAAAGACCCGGCCAAAAACACCGGGTCCTCCGTAAAACCGCCGATCATCCCTCGATCGTAATATACTTCTTTTCCTCCACCGATGGCTTTACTTCCTTTTTCGGTATCGCAAGAGCCAGAATGCCATCCTTAAAGCTTGCCTTGATATCCTCTTCGGTGACATCCTTGCCGACAAAGAAGCTTCTCTGGCACTGTCCGTAATAACGCTCTCTTCGGATGTATTTTCCCTCGCTGTCTTTCTCATCCCTGTTTTCTTCCTGATTTGCCGAAATCGTAAGATAACCATCTTTGAGATCCGCTTTTATATTTTCCTTTGTATATCCCGGAAGTTCAATGTCCATCAGGAATTTATCGTCAAACTCCTGCACATCGACCTTCATTCCCGGCACTCTTGATTTTTGAACTGTGTCGAATGGGAAACGGAACATATCGTCGAAAAAGCTGTCTGCAAAATTGTCTTTGAAAATACTTGGTACTAACATAGGTCATTCCTCCATTCATTTTATATCTTTCTTTTTATTATTCCCCGGCGGATGATTTTCATTCCCACCGGCTAATTATGTTATAACACAATTATTAGCACTCGTCAAGAGTGAGTGCTAATAATTTTTGTGAAAATTTTGTGTCCTCAAAAATCAAACACGTTTTTCCATCTGGAGAGCCTGCCCATATGCCTCACAAAGCCGCTCCAGAGACCATGCCGCATTCGCCGGACTGGTAGAAGGCAGCTTCACAATATCCATCCCCGTCTTTTCACGCACATACCGGTCATACAGTTCGCAAGCTTTCGCTCCGTTTCCGTATACAGCGGAAATGTTGGAATGACAGAGCAGCGCCCCGATATCATTTACCTCTACATCCCGGATCGAACTGTCGCTCGAGCCGGTGATCGTACATCTTCCGATAACGTCCCATATCGCAATATGGTTTGCAAGAAGCATCGCCTTTTTCTCTTCAACCGTCACCGGAAGGCTGCTGCCTGTGATCTGTGCCATCACTTTCCAGAAACGGTTCTGCGGATGCCCATAATAAAACTGCGTCTCTCTTGATCGGACAGAGGGAAAAGTACCCAGTATAAGTTTCTCGGAACGCTCATCAAAGACCGGCGCAAATGTATGCTTTATATTTTTAAACTCCACTGGTACTCCTCCATCTTCACATGTCCGTCTTCAAACTGCACGCCTTCTGCCTCGAGAAGCTCGATCTGGCGGTTTTTGCCGCCAAACGCAAAAGCCTCCGACACATTCCCATCCTTTGTGACCACCCGGTGGCATGGGATCTGGCTGGGATCCGGATTTACATGCAGGGCATAGCCCACAACTCTCGCCCATCTGCGGTTTCCCGCAAGGGCGGCTACCTGTCCATAGGCAGCCACATTCCCCTTTGGTATCTGTTTTACGACTTCATAAATTTTTTCAAATGTGTTCTTTTCCTGCATCCTCTTAACTCCATTACTTTGTTTTCTTCTTCTTTTTCTCGTCCACGATCACATCACAGCATGGAAATTCGACCTCTACGATAAATACGTCCCCATCGATCCTCAAGTCTAACGTTCCGCCGCAGACCTCCGTAAATTCTTTTGCGATTGCAAGACCAAGGCCGCTTCCCTCTGTGCTTCTCGCCTTATCACCGCGGAAAAACCGCCCCAGCACCTCTTCCCTCGTAAAGTTCATCTCATACGCCGAGACATTTTTCACACAGACAGATACCCGCCGGTTTTCCACCTTTAGTATAACATAAATCCTCGTCTCTGGCATTGAGTATTTGAGCGCATTATCTAAAATATTCTGCAATACCCGGTACAGTTTTTCCCCATCGCTCTTGATCATCCCGGTTTTATCCGAAATCTCCCGCACGATCTTGACTTGCGCTTCTTTGATCTCCTGTTCCATATCCGCCAAAATCTGGATCAATAATTTATTGAAATCCAGTTTTTCTTTCCGGATCTTCAGATTTCCACTTGACGCCTTCGAGAGATCAAAAACATCTGCGATCATTTTCCCAAGACGCTTCGACTTCTTTTCAAGCACTTGGACATAATCTTTTGCTGCCGGAGATAACTCCTCTTTTGACAACAGATCAATATAACTGATGATCGATGTGAGCGGCGTCTTCAGATCATGGGATACATTCGTGATCAAGTCGATTTTCATCTTCTCCGCCTCGATCTTTCTCTGGACATTTTCCTGCATCTGGCATCCTAACATAGAAATTTTCAAGGACTCCCTTGTAAATACGGAGCCATCCTCTAAAAGCCGGCCGCTCTGATAATTTCCCTCCGACAATTCATCCACCTGCGCCATCAGCCGGGCAAACTCCCCCTGCACGATCTGCTCTGTTCCTTTTTGATATAAGCGGATCACGACGCCGGCGGCGATCAGATAGGGAACGGTCAACGCGATCATCACTAGCATTGCATTTGACAGAAACTCCATTCCGATACTGTAAATGGTAAATCCGCCAAGCGTATATAATCCAATCCCCCCGCCCGCTGCAAGAAGCGGAAGCATCAACAGGCAAAAAGTAAACCTCTGGCGCTTTTTACAGCATTCCTGAATCCCCTCGCTATAATAGCACTCTCCGGTTATCTTCGCACGAAGCACTCTTCCTAGCCGGATGACGAGGAAGCCCTCTCGGTCAACCCCCGCCCTGAAATTGCAGACAAGGATATACGCAGCGCATACCATCAGCACCGACATCGTACCTAAGATCATGGCTTTCGGGATAACGTATCCCGCCATATTTTTATCTACATGCCATTCTAAAAGCCGGCGGATAAAATACAGGAGAGTGGACACCCCTGACACGAAAATAACCACCGATACATCCGTATCAAGACGACGGACAGAAGCCTTCCCTTTTCCTAAAACCAGTGTAAAGAAGAAAAAGAGCGTAAGCAGAACCCCGGCTGTCATGATGATCGTTCCTGTTATGACATGTCTGTGGATCCGGTCAAGGAGCTGCTGTCCCTGTTCCATCTGTGCCGACGTGAAGCCGACCGCAATGCTAAGACCATCTTCCGTCAGATTAAGTTCCGGCTCTAACTCTACATTCCCCTCTGCCACAAATTCCCCATCATCCCAGATGTAGTAACAGCCCATATTTTTTTTAAAATACCCATCTGCAAGCTCCCGGCTCTTTTTGCTCTGATACTCCTCGTACTCCTCATCCGGAATATTCGTCTCGTGTAGAAAAAAGTAGTCCTCATGTTGGATGATCAGATCATACATCCCCTTAAATCTCCACGAGGACTCCGCCTTTCCCTCTGGCACCGCCTTTTCCCTCACTTCCGCAAACGCCTCGATCACATCCTCTTTGTGCATTTTGGAATCCACATATTCGATTTTCCGGAAAAATTCCGGCACCTCACGTAATTCTTTGACGTCGCCTGCCATCACCCCGAGTCCCGCAAAAAACAGGATTGTCGAAATAAAGATCGCCGCCCACACCAGAACGCATCCCATGCGCTTTTCGCAAATCTTTCTACTTTTATTTTTCCATTTTGTAACCAATGCCCCATACCACCTTTAAATATCTTGGCTCCCGTGGGTTTATCTCGATCTTCTCGCGAATCCTGCGAATATGAACCATTACAGTATTTTCTACCGAATATGCCTCTTCTGCCCAGACGCGTTCATAAATCTCTTCCGCCGAAAAAACCCTGCCGGGACTTTTCATGAACAGTTTCATTATTTTGTATTCTGTCGCTGTGAGCCGGACGGGTTCGCCATCAACAAAAAGCTGTTTTGACTCGGTATCAAGAAGAAGGCCTCCCACCACAAGTTTTTTCTCTCCGGAATCTCCATGATAATCCCCCAATGTCATATACCGTCTCAGCTGCGACTTCACCCGCGCCATCAGTTCCGAAGGAGAAAAGGGCTTTGTGATATAATCATCTGCGCCCATCGTGAGGCCGAGGATCTTGTCGCTTTCCTCTGATTTTGCCGACAAAAGGATGATGGGAATATTTTTCTTCTCCCGAATCTTCATCGTTGCCGAAAGTCCGTCAAGGTTTGGCATCATGATATCCAAAAGAACCAGATGTACTTTTTCCTGTGTGATCAGCTCTAATGCCTGCATCCCATCATACGCCTTTAAAACTCCGTACCCCTCTGTCTCAAGATTCTTTGCGATCGCCCGGACGATCTCTCTGTCGTCATCCACGACCAATACCTGTAATGTCTCCATCCTTACCTCCGTTCACGTTGAATACAACGATATCATAACCCCCATATCTTTAGAAAAAGTCGATAAGTTTCTTACAAATTTCTTACGAAAAGATGCGACTGAAAAGCGCCCGCCAAAATATTCATTTAGCAAGCGCCCTGTGTTTGTTTCTATCTAAATTTTATTATATGGCACAACCCGGTCTTTGTCAAACTATTCCCATCTCTAATCTCACGGTGTATCCATCTCACTGTGATAGCATATTCTCAATAAAAGCCCCATATCCTTTCGTGGGATCGTCGACCAGAACATGCGTCACCGCCCCAATGATCTTTCCATCCTGAACGATCGGCGACCCGCTCATGCCCTGAACAATCCCGCCGGTCAGCTTAAGCAGTCCCTCGTCTGTGACCCGGATCACCATTCCTTTATTATCCATGCTGTTTATATTGATCTCCTCGATATGGATCGCATATTTTTTCAGTTTCCCCTCAATATTACTGTAAATAAAAGCACCTTCTTTTTTGACATCCTGTTTTAACCCCACCTGCAAAAACTCCGGCTCCGCAGTTCCTTCGTAATCCCCGCTCAGCTGTCCAAATATGCCAAGTGCAGTATTTTTCTTGATCGTCCCGATGCAGTTGTCGGCTACCATGTTGATATACCCCTCCAGTTCACCGGGCGTCCCGCTCTCCCCCTTTATGATATCAAGTATTTCCGTGCGGAACAATTCGCCGCCGCTTAAGTTCATAAGCGTTCCCGTATCCGCATCCGTAATCCCGTGGCCAAGCGCCCCAAAGCCTCCGTCTTTTGTCCGGTATGTCATCGTTCCGATTCCCTGTGTGTCCTCCCTGACCCAGATTCCCAACCTGAAATTTCCATCTTTCGCACGCACCGGCTTCATCGCAACATCTGTCTCTTTCCCATCCCGCCGGAGCCGCACTGTAATCTTTTCCTCCCCGGCATTTTGAACCTCTGCATTAAATTCTTTGATCGTCTTTACCGGACTTCCGTTTATTTTCAAAATATAATCGCCGCTCCTTACGATATTTGCCGCCGGTTCATACACCAGACCGTCCTTTCCCTCCACCGTCGTAGCAGCGAGAACCAAAAGGCCATTTGTCTCCACATAGATCCCGATCGGCTCTCCCGATGGGGCGAGGTACATCTCATCTACTACTTTTACATTTACCGTTTTCAGATGAAACACGCCAAACAACTTAACATCGACACGGTAATTTCCCTTTTTCTGGGATTTTAACGTAGCTTTCCCGCTTCCTCCAGTCAGATTGAGCGCCTCCACCGTTTCGTCATTCTCGATTTGTGCCGGAAGATCCGAAAACAAATTTTCTTCTTTCCCCACATATGTCCACATTGTATCCGGAATTTGATTTGATATTGATTTTACAGACAACCAGCCAATCACCAGAATATCCAGAAGAAGGACAATGGCCAGTATTCCCCGATAAAATTTTTTCATGGTAATCCCTCCATTCACCCATTCAGACAACATCGTTTCCCTCTGCTGTCAGTGGTGTCATACAATGAAGAGTATTACCATAAAAATTAAGAATTATGAATGGTTCCCTTATGAATATTGCTTTTGCTTTTTTGCCAGTTCTTTCATCTCCCGCGCATTGGCAAGTACCGCTTCCGTAATCTGCACTCCGCCGAGTATCCGCGCCAGTTCTTCCTCGGATTCCGTTTCAGAAAGACTTCGGATATCGGTTTTTGTCTCGTCACCGGAAATCTGCTTTTCAATCACAAAATGCGTATCCGCCATCGCAGCGATCTGGGCAAGGTGGGTAATGCATATGATCTGATGTGTTTTTCCAAGAATTGACATTTTCTCGGATACCCTCTGCGCGGTTCTGCCGCTGATCCCCACATCAATTTCATCAAAAATAAGCGTGCCGATGCGGTCTACATCTGCAAAAACCGTTTTGATTGCCAGCATAATGCGGGACAACTCACCTCCGGACGCAACTTTTGCGAGCGGATAAAGTCCTGACCCCGGGTTTGTCGAGATCAAAAATTCCACATCGTCCCTGCCTTTCGCTGTATAATCCTCAAGCGGTTCAACAAAAACACGAAATTCTGCCTTTTCAAAATTCAACTCCTCCAGAGCTTTTGTAATGCTCTCTTCGAGTTCAGCGGCCGCTTTCTGCCTGACGCCGGTAAGTTCATGACAGATTCGTTCCATCTTTTCCTCAAGAGTCCGCTTTTTCTTTTCGCAATCCTCCCGGTAAATCTCATAATCTGAAAATTTGTCGATTTTCTCTGAGATTTCCGCCAGATGGCTCATAATATCATCATAAGTCTTTCCGTATTTGGACTGGCAGCCCCGAATCTGATCCAGTCTGGACTCTAGCCGCCTCAGTTCCGCCTCATCAAACGTAAAATCCTGCATGTACTCGGAAAGCTCCCGGTTAAAATCCGAGAGAAGATTCTCAATATCCGTAAGCTCCCCCTCCATCACGGAGAGTTTATCATCCAGATCCGAAACACTCCCTAGCTGACGCAGTGCCTGACTGACCTGAAAAGCACATCCGCTTCCGGCGTCACCGGAATATCCATACACTCTATCCAGTGTTTCCACGATCGTCGACGCATTGGAAAGTCTCCTGACCTCTTCTTCCAATTTCTCTTCTTCGCCCGGCTGCAGCTTAGCTTCCTCAATCTCCTTCTTTTCATACTCGAGAAAAGAAAGTTCCCTCGCCCGCTCTTCGGCAGAGGTGTGATCACTCTCCATCTCACGAACAAGCTTCTGGTATTCCCCATACAGCTCTGCCATCTGCGCCTTTAGCCGCACTGCCTCTTCTCCGGCAAACCGATCCACCACATCCATGTGATATTCCTTATGGAGAAGCGACTGATGCTCGTGCTGACCGTGGATATCAATGCAAAGTGCAGATACCTTCCGAATCAGGCTGACCGGAACACTCTCACCATTTATCTTATTGACACTTCTGTTCCCGGTGATCTTTCGGGATATCACGATCTGTCCATCCTCCGGTTCAATATCCATCTGCCGAAGATTTTCTAACGTCTCCTCATCCTCGATCTGGAAAACAAGTTCTACCGTCGCATGTTCCCCATAGTTTCCGATCATTTCAGAAGAAAATCTGGCTCCCAGAGCAATCCCGATCGACCCTACCACAATGGACTTGCCGGCGCCAGTCTCTCCTGTGAGAATATTAAGATGCCGCCCAAAATCCACATCTATTTCATCGATTAACGCAAAATTCTTCACATGTAAGTTTGCGAGCAATACACGTCCTCCTTAGTTGATTCCTTTTACTGTAACCTTACAGGAAAGCCTGAGTCCACGGACTTTCGCATAAATCCTTGTCACTCCCCTTCGCCTTCCGGTCACTTTTCCGGTCTGATCCACCGAGGCGATCAATGGATTCTTTGAATACCATGTTACTCCCTGATTGATCTCATCTACCCGCAATGTCTCTGTATCGTATTGTCTGAATGACAGCTTTTTCCGGTTCACGGTAACGACAAGCACATCTGCATATCCCACCTGTCCATTGGACGTTTCACCGTATACTGTTGCCTGCCCGACATTATCTGCATAAATCTTTCCGCGCTGATTGATCCTAGCTACTCTGGAATCATCCGAATAGTAGCGGATACTGTCGGTGGAATTAAGAGGCGCCTTACGGATTCCCGACTGGATCTGTCTTCCTTTTGCCACGATCAGGTCATTATTTTCAACATCCACACCGGTAGCCGGAATCGGCTCGGTTACTGTGACAAGACAAACCGCCGACTTCCCTGAGCCATCCTTTGCCTTTGCCCTTATTTTTACGAGACCCGGTGAAATTCCGGCTACCCGACCGGAAGAATCCACCGTAGCGATCGCATTGTCACTTGAACTCCATGAAACACCTTTTACTGTCGCATTTTTCGGTTTCACTTTCGCCTTTAATTTCAATGTCTTCCCGACAAGAAGTTTGGCTGTATATTTATTTAATATAATCTTCGTTACTTTCCTTACGACTCGTACTTTACAGGACGCAGAAGCACCGGAACCATCTCTTGCTGTCGCTGTGATATACGCAGTTCCGATTTTCTTTCCTTTTACACGTCCTTTGGAAGATACCGTAGCCACTTTCTTTTTGGAAGTAGACCATTTTACCGTTTTATCTGTCGCTGTATCTGAAGTAACGGTAGCTGTTACTGTAAAGGATTGGCCTTTTTTGATAAATTTCGTCGTTGGTGACACGGTAACGGACGTTGCTCTCTCCTTTACCGTAACCAGACAGCTGACTACATATCCGCCATCTTTGGCAACTCCCTTTACAAGAGTTACACCGCCCTTGAGACCTGTTACCTTTACATTGGATTCTCCTTCTTTCTCAATCTTTGCAATCGAAGAATCCGACACACTCCAGTCCATATTTTTATCATAGGCATTGGCAGGATTAAACGTAGGGGCAAGCGTGATCGTCTCTCCAATCTCGATCGTAGCCGCATCCGGATTTAATGTCACAGCAGTAATCCCCTCTTTTACAGAAATCTGGATCACTGCCACTCTGCCGGAAGCCGAGGTTGCCTGAATAAACGTCGTACCTGTCTTTACCGCTGTTATGACACCTTTATCATCCACTGTGGCAACGCCTGCATTGTAAGTAGACCATGTGACCTCGTCCGTGGCGTCTGCCGGCGTCCTTACAAGATTCGGCGTATAAGTCTCCCCCGCTTTCATTTCATAAGTGTTCGGAGAAAACGCCAAATCCAGACAGGGCTGCAGCACCGTGACATCGATCTGGGCAGAAGGTCCATCATCTGATTTTACGAATACGATCGTCTTACCTACTTTTTTACCTGTGATCGTCGCCTGATTTGTCTCCTCGTCATATGTAACTTCCGCAATGGAATCATCACTCAGATTCCAGTCAAGCGTCGTCGTACATCCCTTTGGCGTCAATGTGACTTTTACGATCTTCTGATCGTTTACATTCAACGTCATCTCTTTATCTGACAATTCCAGTTCTTCACATCCTGCGACTACGATCACGCCGCACTGTGCATAGACACCGTTTGGATTGTATTCCGGGGATACCATGATATAAGTCATACCCGGCGCTTTTGCTGTCAGTGTACCGTACTCGTCAACCGTGACGATACTTGTATCAAGAGACTTCCAAACCAACGTCTTCTGCGTAACATCACTCGGCTGATACGTATATCTGAGCTGATGCGTCGCACCCGACTTCATTGTCACGCCATCCTCCGTCAATGCCAGTGACTCGTACGGAGCATTGATTCGGATGTTGCATACTACATTTTCCTTTGTATCAGGGTTAGTAACCGTAACCGAAACGGTTTTTCCACCTGCCGGAACCGAATTTGCCGTAATCGTAGCGGACTTCGTATCTGATGTCTCACTACAAGTCAGTGCCACCTCATCCGTAAGATACCAATCATATCCCGGATAGGATACATCCGGATTACACGTTACATTGAGTACAATGCTATCTCCGACATTCATATCGATATCCGTCTGAGAAATTACCATATTGCTCGCCGAAGCAACGACTTTGATCGAACAGGTCGCCTCTTTCAGTGTTCCGCCGACCCAGTAGCTTGCTTTAATGATAACATCCTGATTTGTAACCTTTAACGCCTTGATCTTTCCGGTAGCATCGACTGAAACCGACTTTTCATCACTCGTTTCCCATGTGATATTCGTCCCCGCAATGCTCTCATGGTTATAGTAGGCATTCAAAGTAACCTCTGCACCGGCATACATCGTCATATACGTCCGGTCAAGTTCAAATTTATCTGCGATCGTAATCTCCACATCAAATTGTGTACGTGACTGTATCTCCGCCGCATTCTCCCTGTTCGGATTGATCAATTCGGCAATGATATGCTTATAAGCATCTTTCACAACGACATGCGCTGTAACAATGGTTGTGACACCCTCATTCTTTGCCGTCGCAGTCACAACTCCTTCACTTTCTGTAGAATAGTTTGAAGCATCACCGGCATTTGAAGTTCTGGTAACAGTGAAATACTCCATAAACTCTTCTGTTGTCAGGTTAAAATCCTTCGGGATCGAATGCGTATCCCCGATCGCGATCGTATCTTTATAATCATCAAAATTTGCATAAACCGAAAGAGTCAGCACCGTCGGCGCATATACCTCGTCACTGATATGGCGGGACTCACTTTCGTACGCCGCTTTCGGATAGAAATAGACATAATATTTTCCGGCTCTTGCATCCACCGTCAGACGGTTATCACGGCTTGAAACCGAATTGATGCTGATCAGATCAGATGTTTTCCCCATCGAGTCCGCAACAACATACTCACCGCCACTGCCATCGTCCTTCTTGATGACCCATGCCATCTTCCTGACCATCGCTTCATAGCCATTATCAAAATTTGTATCGGTAAAGATCGTCTCCCCGGTATCAAGACCAAATTGCGTATTCTGCTTATAATCCCGGTCTTCATTATTGATACTCGGATATACATAGACATCGATCATCGCTGTATACGACGTCTCCGGACTGTCCGGCGGCGTGTAAGTCGCTGTGATCTTTGTACTTCCAGCCCCAACCGGTGTCACAAGTCCGGTAGAGGATACTTCCGCAACCTCACTGTTTGCAGTCGTCCACTGCGCTCTGGTAGCATCTCCATAGTTCAGTGTAAGCTGCTGGTGGCTGCTAGTCGTATGGAAGAACATTGCCTTATCTTCTGAATCACTGTATGGATACTTAAATACATTATCATTTGTAGACGTGTCGATACCAAACACAACTTGGATCCGGCAGGTCACACTACCTACCGTCGTACCGATCTCATCACCAATCTTATTAAACACCGTGACAAGTATCGTAACCTCACCCGGTGCAGTCGCTGTTACATTTCCATAGATCTGGCTCGTCGGTGATTTCTGAATGCTCGCAATATCATTTCCGCTCTCAATCGACCAAACGACCTCATAAAGTTTATCATCCGCATAAATCGGAGAATCCTGCGACCCCAGAATAAGGGTAACTGATTTATTTTTCATCTCATATGGCGTCGTCGCATCCAGTTGATAGCCATCGCAGGTGATATAAAGGTCTTCTGCCGCCTCAGAGCGGTCGCCAAATCCAAAATAAGCACAGACGCTAGCCATGATCACCGCAAACATCACCACGAAATATCTCATTTTGATCCTGTTTTTGTTTTTTCTGATTTTCTTCATATTCAATGCCCCTTCATCTATAAAACTGAACGAAAACTAAATATCAAAATCCTTTTATATATATCGACTTCAAGCTATGATAAGATTAACCCAGATATGTGTCAAAAAAACACCATTTCTTTCCTTTTTATTTTTTGGTAAGAAACTTTCTGCACAGCTATTATAATTATAAATAGTTGAAAATGTATTGTCAAGAATTCTGTCAAGAAAATTCAGAGAACTTTTTTGAAACTTTCCTTTTTAAGAAAAAGTTCCGAAACGGAACTTAGATTTTCTTTTTAAGCGCGAGACGGGACTCGAACCCGCGGCCCCAACCTTGGCAAGGTTGTGCTCTACCAACTGAGCCACTCGCGCATGTTACTGCCGCACATTTCTGACGACAATAGTTATTATACATAAGAACCCTATCCATGTCAAGAAATTTTTTTCTTTCGTTTTACTCTTTTCGTTTTACTCTTTCATTTTACAACCACTGTCTAAGTTCCACATACAACCGGTGAACCGGCAGACCGACTACATTATTGTAATCTCCCCCGATTCCCTCCACATGCTTTCCAAAAAGTCCCTGAATCCCATAACCTCCTGCTTTATCATATGATTCTTCGGTCTGGATATATGCCTCGATTTCCTCTTCATCAAGTTCTGCCACTCGGACAGACGTCGTCTCCACGAAACTTTTCTGCCGGTACAGCCTGCCTTTCCGGTCTGTCTGGATAAGCGTAACCCCGGTACATACTTGGTGCGTTTTCCCACTCAGCATCCCGATCATCCAGCGGGCATCGTCCTTGTCCGTTGGTTTCCCCAGAATCTCTCCATCGACACTTACGATCGTATCCGCCCCGATTATAAGCGCCTTTCCTTCGATTTTATCGTCCAAAGCGACCACAGAGGCTTTCTGTCTGGAAAGTTCCAACACGATTTTTTCCGGCACCTGACTTTCCGCTTTCTCTTCACAGTCCGCCACGATCACTTCAAATTCGCTGTAGATCATCCCAAGAAGTTCTTTCCTCCTCGGAGACCCCGAAGCCAGTATGATTCTTTCTCCATTTTTCATATCCCATCAAAGCTCCTTATTTTCTGCCCACAGGTTTCCGTCTCCCAACGTCAGGATTTGGCTACCCCTCAAGCACTTTCACATAATAACTTCTGTTTCGCGGCCCGTCATATTCGCAAAAATACACATCCTGCCACACTCCGAGAACCGGTGAACCCTCTGTGACGATCAACGTCGCGGATGCTCCCATCGTACTCGATTTCATATGGGCATGGGAATTTCCCTCAAAGTGCCTGTAATTCCGATCCGTGGTCGGATACACTTTTTCAAAACCATAGATCAAATCCCGGACAACATCCGGATCGGCATTTTCATTGATCGTAATGCCGGCAGTCGTGTGCGGACAATACACGACTGCAATCCCTTCCCGGATTCCGCTTTTTTTGATATCATCTTTGATCTGCGGCGTGATATCCACCATCGTTTGTCTCTCGCTGATTGAAAGTTCGTGTTTAAATAAATTCATGGTAATTCCTCATTTCCGTAATTTTTTGGAATGCATCATCAATCGGAAGTTCCCTGCCTGCTTCCTATCTGTTCACGGTCTACTGAATTTGTAAGCAAGAATGTAAAGCATGTAGAATTTTTAAAAACAGATATATCAGACAGTTTACTCATTTGTCAGTATCTTACCACAGATAAATGGAAAATGCAAGCGAAAATATTGTCGCTTCAGCACCCCCCATTTTGTAGAATTTTGTCTTATCTAGTCGAAAATTGCGATATTTTTTGCAAAAACTTTTACTTTGCCACTTTAAAAAGTTATTCAAACATGAGATAATAAAAGAAAATCATTTTACGGAGGTAAACCAAATGAAAAAAAGAATATTAACAACTTTACTATTAGTAACCATGATACTGCCACTCTTACCAAGTAGACATGCAGAGGCAGCCAATAGCTATTTTTATGGATATAAAATAAATTTTATTCCGAATACTAATAATATTTACCTTGAAGGAAAATTCATATCTGATTCAACCAAAAAATTCCATGCCCATTTTTGTGTGACAATCGGTCAAGAACTTGATTGTACTCATAAAATTTGTAGTGGATATGTCACATATTATGTAAACAGCAAAATTTTTTCACTATACCAACCATTTAAAGCAACAGGATATACAACAAAATAGTACGGAGGTTGCTGATGAAGAAAATCTACGCCATGCTCCTGCTTTCTCTCTTGCTTTTAAGCGGATGTGGGGAAAAAGAGAGTTCTGAACCGGTACAGAAGATAAACGAAATCACACCGCCGACTGTAGCAGACATTCCTTTGCTTGAAAAGGATCTGTACTTACCAGAAAATGAAAAAAGTGAAAAAAAACTGGTATTTAGGGGAAACGTAACACAGGAAGATGAAATCATATTTCTTTACGAATACCAAACAGGAAAAAAACTGGAATTTCAACTTGCAAGACTGCAGCCGGATGATACATGGGAAGTAAGTAAGCCAAAATGGGGCAAAGCCTTACTAAAGGAGACAAGCAATCCCCTATCCGCCATCAGCGTATACTCCGATGGCAGTTATCTTGCCATGATCCAGCCCGAGAACGACCTTCCACTTTTTTACCATCTTATGCCTGACGGAACCGTGACAAAATGGGAACTTCCTGACGGTATTTTGGAGTGGGAAGATGGTTTTCATGAAATAACGGACGGAATGTTTTTAACAGAACAAAATCAAATTCTGCTAACTACATATAAAATAGAAGTAGACGAATCATCCGGTAAACCATTCGAGGGTTTAGGCCCAGAAACCGGCCGCCTGCTCATTTATGATCCCTATACCAAAAAGCTTGTCTCAGAACGAGATTACGTAGGTATGGCAGGAAACATTTTTATTACGGACAAATATGTCTTTTGTTCAAAAGATAGCGAAATCCAAGCCTACCTGTTGGATGGCGGCGGAATCCAGAGTGTCTACAAAGATAAGGAACTTGAAAAAGCTGCCGAAAAAAATTCGCCCGTCGCACCTTTTTGCACTTACTCCGGAGGAAAGTATGCATACTGGTACACGGAATTGGGAATTTACCGCTTTGATGTATCTCTGACAGACAAGCCTGAAAACACGGTAGAAAAAATCATCTCTTCTGAATATTATCCCGAAACCGATAAGGAGTATTTTGGAGTAAACCAAATGATATGCAATGAGGACGGTAACACGACAACGATTTATGTAAGGGGACTTCCCTATAGTTTAAAAACAGATGACGAAGAGGATGTTCATGTCGATGCAGCGGAACAGATTTTCACAAGATATGTTGTTCAGTAAGCAGCGAGCCGAGATTTCATCTCGGGCACTCGCCCTGTCCCGACAAGATCTACTCTGGCTTCTTTCCGATAAGCAGCGAGCCGAGATTCCTCGCCACTTCGTGGCTTCGTCATCTCGGGCGCTCGCCACATAAAATCAAAAAAGCGTGAACATTTATGCAAGCATAATGTCCACGCTTTTCCGATTTTGCACGGCTCGCTGCTTATCGGAAGTATTCGACGCCGCTTTCGAAGATCAGTTGGTTCTGTTCTCCGGTTATATTGACAGCCACTCCGTCGCCACGACGCTCCGAGTGAGCCATTTTTCCTAATACACGTCCGTCCGGACTTGTGATTCCCTCGATGGCACAGTAAGAACCATTGGGGTTAAAGTCCTCATCCATCGTCGGATTTCCATTGATATCGACGTACTGTGTCGCCACCTGACCGTTTGCAAACAGTTTGTCTAACCATTCTTTCCCTGCCACGAAACGCCCTTCTCCGTGAGATGCCGGAATCGAATATACACCGCCAAGTTCTGCTTTTCTCAGCCACGGAGATTTATTTGTTACCACTTTCGTGTATACCGACTTGCTGATGTGCCTGCCGATGCTGTTTGTCGTAAGGGTTGGGGAGTCCTCCTTCTGCGTCCGAATCTCTCCGTATGGCAGAAGTCCAAGCTTGATCAATGCCTGAAATCCGTTACAGATACCGAGCGCCAACCCATCGCGTTCATTCAAAAGATCATGTACCGCCTCTTTGATCCGCTCATTCCGGAATACGGAGGTGATAAATTTGGCGGAACCATCCGGTTCATCACCGGCGCTGAAACCACCGGAGAACATCAAAATCTGCGACTCGCGGATCGCCTTTTCAAACGCATCCACGCTGTCCTTGATATTCTGCTCCGTCATATTTTTAAATACAATGCTTTCCGTATCCGCACCTGCTGCCCGGAACGCCCTCATCGTATCATATTCACAGTTTGTCCCCGGGAATACCGGAATAAACACTTTCGGTCTTGCTGTCTTATGGCGGCATACGTAGACATCCTTCGTATCATAAAGCCCTGTATCGATCGTTTCCTCCTTGACTCCAGAACGGGTCGGGAATACTTTCTCCAGTGTATCCGTCCATGCAGTGACAGCCTCGTCCATCGAAATGCTCTCACCGCCATAACGAAAGACCGCCTCGGCTACTACGTTTCCAACAAGTTCATAAGCGATGCCAAGAGCCTTCACCTCATCCAAAGCAGATGGTGCGATCTCAACCACGATCTCCCCATATGCCGGCCGGAAATATTCCTCCCATGACCGGGAAGCATCAAACTCGACGCCAAGCTTATTTCCAAATGCCATTTTAGCTGCTGCCTCTGCAATCCCTTTTCCGGAAAGGGCATACGCAGATTTCACAACCCCCTTACGCATCAGTTTCGTGATCGCAGAATACAGTTCCATAATAAATCCAAAGTCCGGAAGATCGTACTCATCTTTCTTAATTCCAAATTTAACAAGTAGATTTCCTGCCTCTTTTAACTCCGGCGTCACCACATCCGAAAGCTTCGCCACATCGACCGCAAACGAACAAAGCGTCGGCGGAACGTCGATATCGTTAAACGTACCGGACATACTGTCCTTCCCGCCGATTGACGGAAGTCCCAGCTTCATCTGGGCGTCATAAGCGCCGAGCAGTGCCGCCATCGGCTCACCCCACCGCCTGCTGTCCTCCGTCATCCGCTTAAAATATTCCTGAAACGTAAAACGGATCTTTGTAAAATCCCCGCCGGCAGCCACGATCTTTGCCACAGACGTAAGAACTGCATACTCTGCGCCATGATACGGACTCCAACTCATGAGATACGGATCCATTCCATAACTCATCATCGTAACGGTATCACAGATTCCATCCAAAACCGGCAGTTTGGCGATCATCGTCTGGGTCGGGGTAAGCTGATACTTACCACCGTAAGGCATATCTACCGTACAGGCCCCGATCGAACTGTCGAACATTTCTACCAGTCCCTTTTTGGAACATACATTTAAATCCCTCAGATTTTCTAAGAAAGTCTCCCTGAAATTTTCGGAAACTTTCGTTTTTTCCAAATAATTGTCTGCCTTCTTCGGCATCTCCACCGTGACATCGGTCTCCTGATGGGCGCCATTGGTATCGAGAAATGCCCGGGAAATATTTACGATTTCCTTTCCTCTCCACGTAAGGATGAGGCGTGGTTCCTTTGTGACAACCGCCACCGGCACTGCCTCTAAATTTTCCTCCTCCGCATAAGCGAGCATCTGGTCTACATCGTTTGGAGCCACGACAACCGCCATACGCTCCTGTGATTCGGAGATCGCAAGCTCCGTCCCATCAAGGCCAGCATATTTCTTCGGAACTTTATCGAGATCGACCGTAAGACCGTCAGCAAGTTCTCCGATCGCCACCGATACGCCGCCGGCGCCAAAATCATTACATTTCTTGATCAGCCGGCTCACTTCCTCCCGGCGGAACAGCCTTTGTATCTTGCGCTCAGTCGGGGCATTTCCTTTCTGAACTTCTGCGCCGCACGTATCGATCGACGCTGTATTGTGGGCTTTGGAGGAGCCGGTTGCCCCGCCGCACCCATCACGCCCGGTACGTCCGCCAAGAAGGATGATCACATCATCCGGATCTGAATTTTCACGGATCACATTTTTTCTCGGAGCGGCTCCCATCACAGCGCCGATCTCCAGACGCTTTGCCACATAGCCCGGGTGATAGATTTCATCGACAAGACCGGTTGCAAGTCCGATCTGGTTTCCGTAAGAACTGTAGCCACTGGCTGCACCTGTCACGATCTTGCGCTGCGCCAGTTTTCCCTTCATGGTCTCTTTTAACGATTTGGTCGGATCGGCTGCACCCGTCACGCGCATCGCCTGATAGACATATCCGCGCCCTGACAGGGGATCACGAATCGCACCGCCGAGACAAGTCGCCGCACCGCCAAATGGTTCGATCTCCGTCGGATGGTTATGCGTCTCATTTTTAAAGAAAACAAGCCATTCTTCCTCCACAAGCCCTTTCCCATCTTCGTGGTCGATCTCCACCGGAACAACGACCGAGCAGGCGTTGATTTCATCGGAAACTTCCATATCCTCTAACTTTCCGTCCGCACGGAGTTTTTTCATCGCCATCAGGGCAATGTCCATCAGGGATACAAATTTATCGTCTCTTCCTTTATATATTTCATCATGATCACGTTTATACTGCTCAAACGCCTCTTTGACCGGTTTGGTATAATCCCCCTCCTCAAACCGGATATTTTTCAGTTCCGTGAGAAATGTCGTATGGCGGCAGTGGTCTGACCAGTACGTGTCCAGTACACGGATCTCTGTCATGCTCGGATCTCTGTTTTCCTCACCGTTAAAATAATTCTGGATATGGAGAAAATCCTTGAACGTCATGGCAAGTCCAAGGGAATCATATAATTTCTTCAATTCCGGCTCCGGCATATTTTTGAAACCGTCAAAAATAACCACATCTGCCGGTTCCTCAAACTCGGTGACAAGCGTATCCGGCACCGTTTCATCCGTCTCTCTTGAGTCAACCGGATTGATACAGTACTCTTTGATCCGCGCAAAATCCTCCTCACGGAGTGCGCCGCCAAGAACATACGTCGTCGCCGACCGGATCACAGGCTCTTCGCTCTCATTCAAAAGCTTGACGCACTGCTCCGCAGAATCCGCTCTCTGGTCAAACTGTCCCGGAAGGTATTCTACCGAAAACACCCTGTCTCCTTCATTTTTCTCAAATCCGCCCTCATACACATGGTCTACCGGCGGTTCTGAAAATACAGTAGCAAGTGCTTTCTTATAAGTACTTTCCCCGATTCCCTCCACATCGTAGCGAATCAGTACTCTCACCTGCTCTAACTCCTGAATGCCGAGGTACTCCCTGATTTCCTTTTTCAGCTCTTTTGCCGCAACCGCATAATCCTCTTTTTTCTCTACGTAAATCCGCTTAACCTCTGCCATGCTCTGTCTCTCCTATCTTGTCCTGCTTACTGTACTCTCGTATAAGAGCCGAGTTTGACGCGGCCCTTCCAATAACTCTGTACCTCCATCGAATAGGTCGGAGCAAGCTGCTCATATCTTGCATTGAAAAGCTTCTCCTCCTCTTCTTCGATGACGGAGTCACACTCTTCATCATAAGCTTCGCTGTCATCATTATTTACCATCTTGATCAGATAATAACCATCTTCGCCCTCAATGACATCCGAAATCTCATCATTTTTCATCTTGATCAGCTTTTTACGGAGTTTGCTCGTGAGAAAACTGGAATCTTTCATGTCTTTCTGGATCAGATCCTGACTCTGCGGCCCCTGTATCCCTGTTGTGTCATTTTCCTCAATAAGCTTTGAGAAATCCTCTGCCGTAGCCGCTTTTTCCTTGAGCGCCTTCATATTTTCCAGATTTAACTGTTTTTGCTCGTCGCTCACATCTGTCTCTTCATCCCCGCTTCCGGTTTTATTGCTTACCATATAGTACTGCATACTGTACTGATGATAGTCGTCTTTATTCACTGTGGCTTTTAATGCCTCCCTGTCGATCCCGCTCTCGGTAAGGATCACCTGTCGGTATTTCTCCGCCAACGCATTCTTTTCAAACACTTCCGTCAGCGTCTTCTCATCCAGTCCGGCGATCTTCTTCTGCCCGTCTGTCAGCCCCTCGATCGCTGTCTTCACATCATCCGCACATGCTTTCTTCTCTTCATCGGTCAGCGAATACCCGAGTTTTTCGGCTTCCATGCAAAGCACTTCTCTCTGCTTGATCGCATCCATGACCGACTTTTTCGCCGCCGATGCACCATTTCTTCCGGCATCATCGACATCTTCCATTTCCCAATAAGTGGTGCCATACATCTGCTGATACAATGACTCATATCCGTTATACTGCGCCTCTACCATATAAATATTATAAACGGATTCTTTCATATATACAGTTCGCGTCACACTCGAACCACTGGCATTCGTCCCTGTCACTTTCAGGATCGCACGCGGCCTGAGCTGCATATAACATACCCCCGCACACAGTATAACGATCGCTGCAAGTCCGATCGCCAGCAAAATCTTATTTTTTGAAGAAGTAAAAGAACCCCCTGAATTTTTACCACGTTTTTCTACTCCTATCCCACCATTTTTTGCCAATTTTTTTGAGTTATTCATTCTTTTCCTCCAAAACAATATATTTGTACAAGCATACATCAGATATTTTAGCATATCCTCTCGCACACAGTCAAGCCCAAGCAAACAATTTAAAGCCCTTATTTTGCATGATGTGACAGATGCCATGACATGAAAAAAAGCGGCAGCAAATCCGCTCCGCAAAAATAAGAAATCCCTCATAAATAAAATTAAAATGCAGGAAAAGGGACTTGAACCCTCATGGTATTGCTACCACACGGACCTGAACCGTGCGCGTCTGCCAATTCCGCCATTCCTGCATGCTTATTTAAAATATCATAGATTTTCTTAAAAGTCAATAAAAAATGTTATAGAATTTCAAGAAATTTTATAGTATACTAGATTTACAGAATCATATTTTTAGGATGCGCAGTGCGCAGGATTGGAGATTATCATGGGTATTAATGTAGGAATGCTTATATTTGGTCTTTTTGATGGCGGACTTGCTTTCACGATTGTTTTCTGTCTTTTGAAAGCAAGGTTTAAAGAGAAAAAAATCGGCCGGATTCTGGGAACGATCCTAGGGACGATCATTTTTTCGATCTACATCGCCTTGTTCGTCTGGTTCAATACGCCGGGCGTCCGGGTAAATCTTGATTTTAGAAATCTGGTTTATGCCGCACCGATCGTTATGGCAGTACTTCTCACTGCCCTTGTCCTCTTATCTCTCCCGCCAAAGAATGCGGAAAATGAAACCGAAGAAGAGGAAAAAGACGAGACGGAAACCGAAGAGTCAGAGACGACCGCAGCAGAAGAAAGCGTATGATGCTTCACCTTGTATCTGTGTTTTGCATTTCTGACCAATATATGTTAAAATAGAGCAAAATAATAAGGAGGGTTTCTCAATGTTAAAAAATGCAATCAAAATCCCATCCCGGGTAAACAGCAAAATCGTACTCAAAGTGGTACCGGGGCATTTTGCCACAAACCATTCGCATATTAATTATTATATGGATATGACAAGACTGAAAGTCGGTCAGCGCGAGGCCAGCCAAGTTGCCTCGACAATGGCAAAAGACTATCAGTACAGCACTCCCATCGACACGATCATCTGTATGGATGGCTGCTATGTGATCGGCGCCTATCTTGCCGAGCGTCTGACAGAGGCCGGTGTAATCTCGATGAACGCCCACCAGAGCATTTACGTGATCGAGCCGGAATTTGACACCAATGGGCAGATGATCTTCCGGGACAATATCCAGCCAATGGTTCACGGAAAAAATGTTCTCCTGCTTCTCGCTTCTGCCACAACAGGAAAAACCATCGCAAAAAGTCTGGAGTGCATCCAGTATTATGGCGGAGTGATCCAAGGGATTTCAGCGATATTCTGTGCGGCAGACCAGATCGAGGGACATATCGTCAATTCGATCTTCAGCACAGAAGACTTTGCGGACTACCAGTCCTTCAGTCAGGCGGAGTGTCCGTTCTGCAAAATGAACCAGAACATTGACGCTATTGTAAACAGTTATGGGTATTCCCGTCTCTAAGGTGCGACTTATCATTTCTCCGGAAAATTCCTGCATGCACTGCATTTTGGATTTTTCCGGGGAAATTTTATTTTCCGGAACTCCATCGTCAGTGCATCAACTGTCAACATCTGTCCGGTAAGCAGTTCGCCGATCCCGAGTACATACTTGACCGCCTCCATGCTCTGCATCGTTCCGATCATGCCCGCCATGCAGCCGATCACACCCACCTCCCGACAGGTAGGAACCGTTCCCGTCTCGGGCGGCTCTTCAAAGATACAGCGGTAACATGGCCCCTCTCCCGGAACCCATGTCATGAGCTGTCCGCCAAATTCTTGGATGCCACCGTGGGAAAACGCTTTCCCTAGTTCTACACAAACATCATTGATCAAAAACTTTGTCTCAAAATTATCTACCGCATCAATCACAAAATCATAGTCATTAAATATAGATTTAATATTGCTTTTATCCAGACGCAGCGGAAAGGTTTCGACCTTTACGTCCGGATTGATCTCTGCGATCCGTTTTCTGGCAGACTCCGTTTTGGGCGTCCCGATATTCTCCGACGAATGAATGATCTGGCGTTGAAGATTTGTTAAATCTACCTTATCATCATCCACGATCCCGATCGTCCCGATGCCCGCCGCCGCCAGATACATAGCAGCCGGCGACCCTAAGCCGCCGGCTCCTACGATAAGAACACGGGAAGCAAGCAGTTTTTCCTGACCCTCTTGTCCCACTTTTTTTAGCAGGATATGTCTGGAATAACGCTCTCTCTGTTCTTCATTCATTACCTTTTCTCCTACTATTTTGACAAAATCTCATCCGCCAGTTTCTCCATCGCTGTCACGGTCTCATCATTCATCGTCGATTTGATCGTCACGACCTCATCACAAACTGTAATGTTTTTCATCTCGTCCAGCGACGCCTTCATCTGCTTTGCCGCCATCGGCGCCCATGTACCATTTTCCATGACACCGACGATCCGGTTTTGATAGTTCTTGCTCTTCAAATGATGCAGGAAGTCCACCATCACAGGGAATACACCGCCATCATATGTGGCGGCAGCTACGATCATCTTGTCATAGCGGAACGCATCCTCGATCACCTCTGCCATATCCTCTCTTGACAGATCGCTTACTACCACCTTCGGCGCGCCTTTTTTCTCAAGGATTTCTCCAAGTTTTTTCGCCGCCTCTGCTGTGTTCCCATGAATTGAAGCATAGGCAACCAAAATCCCCTTATCCTCCGGTTTATAACTACTCCATGTATCATATTTCTCAATATAATATGCTAAATCCTCTTTTAATATCGGCCCATGCAATGGACAGATCATGGAAATATCCAGTGTCGCCGCTTTTTTCAGAAGTGCCTGAACCTGCGCACCATATTTTCCTACGATATTGAAATAATAACGTCTCGCCTCACATGCCCAGTCCACATCTTCAGTCAGGCTGAGAGCGCCAAATTTTCCAAAACCGTCTGCGGAAAAAAGAATCTTCTCCGACTGCTCATAAGCAACCATAACCTCCGGCCAGTGAACCATCGGCGCCATAAAAAACTGTAACGTATGCTTACCGAGTGAAACCGTATCTCCTTCTTTGACTTCAACCGTTCTGCCTGACAGGTCAAAATCAAAAAACTGCCCCATCATGGAAAATGTCTTGGCATTCCCGATGATCTTCATATCCGGATATTTCTCTGCCGCCTTCTGGACATTTGCGGCATGATCCGGCTCCATATGGGATACAACAAGATATTCGGGCTTTCTGCCATCCAAAGCCTTCTCCACATTGGCAAACCACTCGTCCGTCGCACGCTTGTCCACCGTATCCATGATCGTAGTCTTCTCATCGAGGATCACATAGGAATTATAGGAAACTCCCTCCGGCACCACATACTGGCTCTCAAACAAGTCAAGTGTTGTATCATCTGCACCTACATAAACGATTGAATCTGTAATTATGATATCCTTCACAATATCCTTCCTTTCCTTATATAAGTATTGATCATTTATATTTTTAAGATATAAATCTTCATTTAATTTTCTAAATCTTTCAGTCTTCCATGCGTTTTATCCCGTTCTGACAGAATAATCTGCATTCCCTCTTCCAAAGGCCATTCAACCCCAATATCCGGATCGTCCCACTGTATGCCGTCCTCATCCTCCGGATGATAAAACTCGGTGCATTTGTAAGCAAAAACCGCTGTCTCCGACAAAACCAGATATCCGTGGGCAAATCCCTCCGGCACATAAAACTGCTTTTTATTTTCATCCGAAAGAACCACGCCAAACCATTTTCCATAAGTCGCCGACCCCTTCCGGATATCGACCGCCACATCAAACACCTCACCGGACAGCGCTCTCACAAGTTTTCCCTGCGGAAATTTTTTTTGAAAATGAAGCCCTCTCAAAACGCCTTTCCGGGACATCGACTGATTGTCCTGCACAAATTCCATATTCAAACCAAACTCTGAGAACTCCTGTTTGTTATATGTCTCCACAAAATATCCCCGTTCATCCCCAAATACCTTTGGTTCGATCACGTACAGGCCTTCAATCCCGCATGGCGTCACCTTTATCTTCGCCATCCCTTTCACTCCTTTCTGCCCTCACAAACAATCTTTCACGATCATTTATAGTATAATATTATTATCTCAAACTATCAATAGTTATTTACAGAAAAGTTAAATTGCGTTAAAATAATACTGTATTTTAAGAAAGGCATGGTAATCTGTATGGATGATTTAAATATTGGATTTCTCGGCTTTGGACTGATCGGCGGTTCGATCGCCAGAGCCATAAAAGCACAGTATCCCCAAACCGTGATCCAAGTGTACAGCAGACGAAAAAATCCGGATTTGGAAAAAGGACAAAAAGAGGGCGTCATCACAAAGATCATTTATGACATTGATGCGCACTTTTCCTCCTGCGACATCGTCTTTTTATGCGCTCCCGTTTTAAAAAACATTGAATTTCTCCGGCTTCTGAAACCATTTCTACAGGAAAACTGCATCATAACGGACGTGGGAAGCGTCAAGGGAAATATACATGCTGCGGTAAAAGACCTCGGAATGGAGAAGCATTTTATCGGCGGACACCCTATGGCGGGGTCGGAAAAGACCGGCTATGCAAATTCCAGTGCTGACCTGTTACATGATTCCTGCTACCTCCTCACCCCCACAGAAGCTGCCGGCGAAAGCGACTTAAGAAAACTTCTGGAGCTTCTTAGATGTACCGGCGCAAAATGCATCGTTTTATCCCCGGAGGAACATGACAACGCCACCGCTGCGATCAGCCACGTTCCCCATATCATCGCCGCATCACTTGTCAATCTGGTAAAAGAAAACGACACTCCGGAAGAGTATATGAAACAATTTGCCGCCGGCGGCTTTAAAGACATTACCCGCATCGCCTCCTCTTCCCCGGAAATGTGGGAAAATATATGTCTGGCAAACAAAGACAGCATCGACTTTTATCTCGCTTATCTCATTGACAGCTTATCTAAGTTCCGCAGGCTCATGGCAGAAGAAGACAGCGAAGCCCTCCGGGATATTTTCAAAAAAGCCGGAGAATACAGGGATTCCATTTGAAATGGGAAAAGGCTCGACTAAGAACTTTTCGATTGAATCAAGAAAGGAGACTCCACCGATCATGGAATCTCCTTCTTTTCTTGTATGCTGTTTCACAATCCGCTGACAAACGGTCTGTCAGCTATCATGCTCTTCTTTCTTTTCTTCCCAATACTGCTTGTCCGAATCCGAAATCCTTCGCAAAATCCGGCATGGGTTTCCGGCTGCCACAACACCATCCGGTATATCTCCCGTCACTACAGAGCCAGAGCCGATCACTACATTGCTTCCAATATGCACGCCCGGATTGATCGTAACGTTTCCGCCGATCCACACGTCATCGCCGATCGTAACTTCCTTCGCATACTCGAACCCTTCATTTCTGACAGGCGCATAAATCGGATGACACGCAGTATATATATTTACACTTGGCCCAAAGTATACATGATCCCCGATCTTGATATTCGCCACATCCAGCATGATACAGTTAAAATTCGCATAGAAACCATCTCCCACCGAAATATGGGAGCCATAATCACATCGGAATGGCGGTTCAATATATGCACCTTCGCCAGCGTATTTGAACAGCTTCTGCAGGATCTCCGCCCGCTCGCTCTCCTCCTCATACGTCGTTCTGTTATACGCACTTGTCAGCCTTCTTGCCGCTGATAACTCCTGCCTAAGTGTCGCATCGCATTTATACAGTCTGCCCGAGAGCATTTTTTCCTTCTCCGTACTGACTGCCAAAGAGATCAACGTATCGTCCGCCGGCTCCTCTGCCGAAAAAATACCGGCTGCCGCTTCCTGTCCCGCTATGGCAAAATCACTGTCCGACGACGAACTTTCTTCTCTGGCTACTTCCTCCTCCGCCGCTTTCATCAGCTCCTCTACCTTGCGTCTTGCCGCCTCATCGGCCGCCTCATCGATCCGAAGTTCTTCTTCCTCTCTCAGTCTCTCTTCTTTTTCCTCCCGGATTCTCTGCTCCTCTTCTTCCCTCTTCCGGTCTGCTTCTTCCGCTTGAAGCCTTTCCTGCTCCCGCATTTTCTCGGCTTCCTCTTCCTGCCTCTGTGCCTCTTCCTCTTGGATCCGTTTCAACTCTTCCGCTCTTGCAGCCTCTTCCTCTGCAGCCTCACGCTCCAAATCCTCCTTGAACACAGTCAGGACTTTATCCTTCATCGCCTGTGCTACCTTCGCATGCTCCTCCGGCATCAGATGCAGGCAGTCCACGTCGCTTGATACAGCCACCATTGCCAGATCGACAAACTCTGCGCCAACCTCAGCAGCCACTTTCTCAAACTCGGGCGCCAGTTCAAACGAATAATCCACCTGCGTTCTTCCAAACTCAAGATGAAGCGGTGAAAATTCGATCTGATCCCCAAGAAGTGTCGGGCTTACTACGACGATCTCCGCCTCGGTCTTCTGCCGCACCAGTTCGCACATTTCCTTGAGATGACCCGCTACTGCCTGTGGGTTGGAATCAAAATACACCTTCAAGTCATTTGTCCCCAACATGATGATGAAAAGATCAATCGGCTCATGCTCCTCTATGCACGCTCCGATATCACTCATACCATTGCACCCTTCCTTGTAAGGGTCATCAAAAGCAATCGTACGGCCATTCTTTCCCTCATTGATCACCTCAAAACCGTCTCCCAACAGACGATCCAAAACCCCCGGCCAACTAACATCATCGGCATATCTCTCTCCATCTACGGGAGAATGTCCGTATGTGTTAGAATCGCCAAAACACACTATTCTTCTCATAAATAAATACCTTCCTTTTTCGTAATAGTAGCCAAAAAGTCTAATTACTACAAGTATATCATACTTTTTGCAATACTGCCAGAAAAGAATACATTATTTTCCGATTATTTTCAATTATTTTTTCGGTCATTTTAAATCTTCTGCAGCTCATCGAGCGTTTTATCATAGGAAGGAAGAAAATCCTCCATAAAAATGTCTACTTCTTCCATTTTCATATCCCTGAGCGCCTTTTCAATCGTCTGATATGCAGTGGAAAACTCCTGATTTCCCGCCTTTTTCTCCTCAATACATTTGATCAGCGCAGAAAGTTTATCCGCCGCCTTCACAAGCTTCCAAAGTTCTTCATCCCCACTCTTCTTAAAAAAGATATTTTCATAATAACTCTTCATATAATCTGGAAGTTTATCCAGAAGTTTCCGGTTCGCCATATCCTCCACTTTTTTATAAGCGTCCCGGATATCACGGTCATGATACTTGACCGGCGTCGGCATATCTCCAGTGATGATCTCGTTTGCATCATGATAGAGTCCGATCAGCGCCAGCCTGTCCGGGTCTACTTCTTTGGCGCACCGCTCTCTGGCAATCACGCCAAGACCGTGGGCAAGCATGGCGACCTCCAGTGAATGCTCGCTAATATTTTCTTTTACGGAATTGCGCATCAGCGCCCACCGTTCAATGTATTTCATCCTCGCCATCATGGCAAAAAATGGAAATTCTTTTATCTCGCTCATTTCTTTTCCCTCCCAAGGGACTTCCCTTGTGACTTTCTCCCTGACTTCCGCCCAGACTGTTTCCCGGACTCCTCCAGCAGTTTCTTGATATAGCTTCCCGTATAAGATTGCGGCTGCTCCGCCACCTCTTCCGGCGTTCCAGTAGCAATGATCGTTCCTCCGTTTTCTCCGCCCTCCGGCCCGATATCAATAATATAATCTGCTGTCTTGATCACATCTAGATTATGCTCGATCACAACAACGGAATTTCCGCCTTCCGTAAGACGGTGCAGGATGTCGATCAGCTTGTGGACATCCGCAAAATGAAGCCCGGTCGTCGGTTCGTCCAGTATATAGATCGTCTTTCCCGTACTTCTCCTGCTCAGCTCCGTTGCCAGTTTGATCCGCTGCGCCTCCCCGCCTGACAGCGTGGTCGAGGGCTGTCCCAGCTTTACATAAGAAAGTCCTACGTCATACATCGTCTGGATCTTCCGGTGGATCGACGGAACATTTTTGAAAAATTCCAATGCCTCTTCTACTGTCATATCAAGCACGTCAAAAATATTTTTTCCTTTGTATTTAACATCCAGCGTCTCTCTGTTGTAACGCTTTCCATCGCACACCTCACATGGGACATAGACATCCGGCAGGAAATTCATCTCAATCTTTATAATCCCGTCCCCGCGGCATGCCTCGCACCGTCCGCCTTTGACGTTAAAACTAAATCTTCCTTTTTTATACCCTTTTGTCTTTGCATCCGAAGTCGTTGCAAACAAATCCCGAATCATATCAAACACGCCCGTATAGGTGGCAGGATTGGAGCGCGGCGTGCGCCCGATCGGCGACTGGTCAATATTGATGACCTTATCTAACTGCGCCATCCCTTTTATGGCAGTATGTTTGCCCGGAATGCACCTTGCCCGGTTCAGGTTTTTTGCCAGAGATTTATACACGATCTCATTGATAAGAGAACTTTTTCCCGAGCCTGACACCCCTGTCACACAAGTAAATACGCCAAGCGGAATCTCTACATCGATATGTTTCAGGTTATTCTCCCTCGCGCCGATCACACTCAAAAACCCACTTGGCTTGCGGCGTTTCCCGGGTACAGGGATCACCATGCGCCGGCTGAGGTATGCCCCCGTTATCGAATCCTCCGCATTCATAATATCTTCTGCACT
>JAMPFC010000027.1 GCA_023664685.1 Roseburia sp.
GAACCGCCGGAATCAATATGACTACGGAAGCGGCGAGGGAAATCCCCGCCTGCTCCGGTTTGATCTCCGGCAGATACAAAGAGACCGGCCAGAGCGATTGATCCTTTAAAAAAGCGAGTGGCTGCTCGATCATATTCCAATATTCCAAAAAACCAAGTACCAACGCCGACAAGATCCCGGAGCGTCCAAGCGGTATCCCGATCCGCAACAAGATCATAAATTCCCCGGCGCCATCTACCTTCGCCGCCTCGATCACCTCGGGCGGCACCGCCATAAATCCCCGGTAAATGATAAAAACCGGAAATGTAGAAAAAACAGCCGGAAGAATTACGGATGCCTGTGTATTCATCATTCCCATCTGCTCGATTACAAGATAGGATGGCAGCATCGTCACCTGAAAAGGCATCAGCATTAAAATGACATAAAGCGTCAAAAGAATGTGTTTGCCCCGAAAATGATATGTGGCAAATGCCCACCCTGCCGGCAGTGCTACAAACAGTTGTCCGCATAAGATGAGAAGAACCATTTTTACCGAGTTCCAAAATACAACCAAAAAACCGGGCGTTGTAAACAAAAGCTCCCAAAAATGTGACAAGGTCGGATATGACGGAAGCGTCAGTACTTCTGTACTCCCGCCGCCTCCTGACAGGATCGGGATCAGACTTTCTTTGAGTTCCCATCCACTCTTCAAGGAAGAAACCACTGTCAGAACCACCGGAATGCATACAACGCCGGCGATTAGAAAAAGAACAGCCGCCCCAAGCACGCTCATTGTCATGCGTAATATTTTGTGACTTCTCATTTTTTCCCTCCATCCCCCATTCTCTCAAGAAGTAAAATGCCAAACGCCAGTACAGCCGAGATACATACAACAGCCGCAGACATCTGATCGACATCCAGATTAGTAAACCAGTTGTTAAATAAGTGCTGCAAAAGATACATGTCCTGCTGTGGATAAGCACCTGCCACAAGATATGCCTCACGAAAGATCTTGAACGAATTTAGGAGAGACAATATCGTGATCGTGTAGAAAACCGGTCTAAGTTCCGGCAGGATCACATAACGGAAACACTTCCATCCGGATGCGCCATCCACTTTCGCCGCCTCGATGAGACTGACCGGAATCGTTTTCAACCCAGCAAGCCAAAGAACAATCGTATATCCGGTATTTTTCCACAAATAGCAGATAACAAGAACCCAGAACGAAGCATCACTCCCGAGCCAGTCAACCGGCGGCCTGCCTGCCAGTGATAACCCCATATTCAAGATCCCATCCCGGTAAAAAAATATCTTCCAGATGATCGCCACTGTCACGGTGGGTACCGCCATCGGAAACAGGAAAATGGTTTTTAAATGTTCCGAATACCGGCGCCGGTACAACATCATGGATATCATCAGTGACAAAAGGATCAAAAGCGGAAGTCCGGTTCCAAGAAACCGCACGGTATTCTTTAGTGCCAGACGGAACGCCTGATTCGCAAATACCTGTTCATAATTTTTTATGCCGCTAAATTCCTTTGTCACGGAATTGTAAAATGACCGCCTGACCATATCCAGAAAAGGGATCAGCACAAAAACCCCCACCCCCGCCAGACTTGGTGCCAGAAACCATATTTTACTCTTCCATAAGGAGCGTGATCTTCTGGCTGATTTCCTTAACGCCATCTTCAACCTCCATTTCCTCTGTCAGTACAAAAGCACCAATCCCGATGATTTCTTCCCGGATACCGGTGTTTAAATCCGCCGGCGTCTCCACTTCATTCACCAGTTCTTCAAACTGCTTCAATTCCTTTTTCCCCGGCCACTTAAGTTCCAATACCTCATTGCTGTCCTCAGCTGCTACCACGAGTGAGGAGTCGGGAGCCGGATCTTTGCTGAAATTCTTAAGTGCATCGCTGTTTACCGGAAATCCATCCCCCAGATCGCTTTTTTGCACCCTTTCTCCCAACATTTCTTTCAAAAACGCAAGGGCAAGTTCTGGCTCGTCGGAATTTTCAGTAATCCCCAAGACACCAGATGGAATAAAGATTTTCTTTGACTGCCCCTCAAAGAGCCGGAGGGAATCAGTCCCATTCTTACGCATCACAGAAAATAACGCTCTTAAATCCGACATTCCGCGAAAACTTCCCTGAACAATGGCCTGCTTTGCGCTGTACTGGTTCATGATCTGCCTTGAACCAGACAAACTTGCCGAGTCGCCAACCGGATATTCTTCGTATTCTGTTATACTTTCCGTCTGACGCTCATGTTCTTTCACCTTTTTCTGATCCAAAACCTTCTGTTCTGCCTCATAAATCCGTTTTGCCTGTACTATAAACTCAGAAAGGGCATCCTCATCGACTTTTCCATCTCCACTGCTCCACGCACCCTCACAGACCGGATACAAGCGTTCCAGTAATTCCTCTGCATCATATGTCCCGAATACCGTCTCTGTCGAACCAGACAATTCTTCTGCCCGGTCTGCCATTGTTTTTAAGTCATTGATGGAAGAGATTTTCTCACGATCCCCCGACATCAGAAGCATGAGAAAGCGCGATGGCACCGCATATCGTTTCCCATCCTTTGAATAGGCTTCAAAAATGTTCTTATAATATCCGCATTGCCCCTCCAGTTCGTTTACGACATCACTGAGATCTTTCAGGACGCCCTTCTCCACATAAGAATCAAGTGGCATTCCATCTAACAGAATAATGTCAGGCCCCGACCCGGCGAGAAGTTTTGTATTCAGATTCTTAATGGCATCGTTTTGTGTCACACCATCTTCTCCGCTGACGCCAACCTCCAGACGGACGTATACATCCGGATTCTCTTCCCGAAAACTACTGATTGCCCGCTTTACCGTTTTATTTTCATATAAACTATAAATATCCAGTTGTTTTTCAGGGACAGACGGCACATCCGAATCATAATGGTATGTATCCAGTTCCCCATCCTCATACCGGATCAAAATACTGTCATTATCCATGACAAATAACTCGACCGGCGTCTTTTCCGGATCTGACAGACAAGTAAGATCACCCTCCGCAAGCTGCTCCATCACGCTTCCGTTCAGTATATGGGAATAAATCCCAGTTCGCGAAACCACCATCATTTTATCCGTCGTATTCCCGCCCAGAATAACAACACCGTCCTTCCCCGCCTCCTTTTCTACAAATTCGTCAAGAACCGTGTCGGAAGAGAGGATTTTTTCCGTCGCCGGATCGTAAACCGACACATTTTTTTCGTTGTGTATGGCGATATGATCCCCATAATAATACATAAAAAATCCCTCGCCGACCTCACCCTCTGACGCAAACCTTTTATAAGCTTTCCCTTTCTCTCCGTCGATCTCATAGATCATACTTTCGCCTTTTAACGAGACAAAAAGTTTTGACTCCCTTGTAAACACTGCCTTTCCCACATAAGAGGAACCGTCTCCCATCTTAAGCCGGAGTTCCTTCTTCGTTCCTTTTTTATCCACATAAACATAGCGTTCCGGGTAAGGGGACTGATCGGTCGATTCATTCCACAGGATATAAGAAATAAAAAAGCTTTCATCCGGCGCTATTACCGCACTGGTGACTTCGACCGTTGCCTTATTAAGTATGTCTTTTAAAATTTTATTTTCCGATTGTTCCCATGTCTTGCCATAATCACCTGAACGGAAAACACTTCCCTGTTCCGTATCAACGATCGTGATCTGTCCCTGTTCGCCGACCGTTATGCTTCCTTTTCCCGTATAATCCTCCGGTACAGCTACGATCTGCTCGACATATCTTCCTTTTGCACCCGCCGCTCCTTTCTCTCCCGTTTCCCCATCTTCCGCCTCTTTCTCCCCGCACCCTGCCATCGACAGGATCAGGGAACATAATAAAAGAAAAATGAAACCTCTCTTTTTTCCTATTCGCATACATTTTCCACCTTTCATTGAGTTATTTTTCTCGGATACATCTCTAATTTAACACCACATACTCTAATTTTTCTCTAAACTTAGATTTTATTTAAAGATTTCTGTGTTACAATAGGTTCTGATGAAATTATGATAGGAGGCGTCAAAACTTATGAGAATCTTATTGATCGAAGACGATAAAAACCTGTGTGAAGTCCTTTCCTTTCAATTAAAAGAAGCCGGTTTTTCCGTCGACGTATGCACAGATGGCGAAGAAGCCCTTTATTATATCAGTCAGAATGCCTGTGACCTCATCCTGCTCGACCGGATGCTCCCACATATCGACGGACTGACACTGTTAAAACGGATGAGAAACGAGGGAAACCAGACGCCGGTTATCATCCTCACTGCGCTGGGAGAGACGAATGATAAGATTCGGGGACTGGATACCGGCGCTGACGACTATCTTGTAAAACCGTTTGAATTGGAAGAACTACTTGCCCGCATCCGCAGTATCAGCCGCCGGCCCAGACAATGGCAGCCCTCCGCGGTGCTTGATTATGGTGATATTCATTATATTCCGGATTCCAATAATCTCGCCGGCCCGAATGGCGCCTGCACCTTATCCAAACGCGAGGGAGCACTCATGGAATTTCTGATCCGCAACGCAAACCAAATTCTTCCAAAGCACATCATCCTGTCAAGGATCTGGGGGCCGGACGGAGAAGTGGAGGAAGGCAACGTAGACAATTACATTTATTTTATACGCAGGCGCTTAAAATCTGTTTCGCATCTGGTCACGGTAAAGACGATCCGGGGCGTCGGCTACTGGCTCTGCGAGAACGAACCACAATGATCAGGAGGAATCCCTTATGAAAACCAAACTATTCAAACAAGTCCGCTTCCGGCTGACCTGTCTTTTTACCACGATCGCCGGACTCATTCTCATTTTCCTGTCCCTCGCATGGCTTCATACTTCGGAACAGGCATTAAAAGATAACCAGTATTTATCTTTTCTGAGGGAAAGTGATACGATTTTTTCCAATCTGGAAAAACAGAATACCCTGTCATACAGCCTGCTCTCCACCGTGGCAAATAATAAAAACCTGTTTGCCGCCATCTATGATAATGACAGGCTTCTTTCGTTTGCCGATGCCACCCTGTCAGACGAGCAAAAAGCACTCAGCTCTGATATACTTGCTGTGGCAAAAAAGCAGTTATCTGACACTCCGGTTTCCGAACACGCATATGTTCACACGGATTTTTCTTACGAAGGAAAAGATGGCAGCACATGGTATGCCAACACAGCGCGCATAAAATACTCCTCCTCTTTTTTAGACGCCGTCATCGTTTTTTCACCGCGGACATTAGAAAAACAAATAGCCTCCCAGAGACTTTTCTTTCTCCTGATCGATCTGGCAGGCATTGTTTTCTTCTTACTTTTTTCCTTTTTTTATACCGGAAAACTTCTCACCCCGATTCAGGAAAACCAGAAAAAACAAAATGATTTTATCGCCGCCGCTTCGCATGAACTCCGTACTCCTCTGGCTGTCATCCTTGCCTCAGCCGGCGCCATCCACCAGATAGACCGCAGTCAGGAACATTTTTTGCATATGATCAAAAAAGAGGGCAGACGGTTATCTGCTCTCATAAATGACATGCTGTTTCTGGCGGGGACTGACAGCCACACACTCTCTCTTTCCATAAAAGAGGCGGAACCAGACACTCTTTTACTAGACAGCTACGAAAAGTTCTTGGAAATCGCCAAAAAAAAGCCGGTCAAACTATTGATCGAACTCCCCGAGACAGAACTTCCTCTCCTCGCCTGCGATGCTGAACGCATCTCACAGGTTCTTTCCATCCTCTTATCCAATGCGGTCAGTTATGGCAAAAAAGATGGCAAGATCCGGTTATCCCTCCATACCTCTTCTTCGGCTCTCTCCTTTGTCGTAGCAGATAATGGGCCGGGAATCCCGGAAGAAGCAAAACCCCATATTTTTGACCGCTTTTACCGAACGGATCCGGCACGGGGCGATCAGGAACATTTTGGTCTCGGCTTATGTATCGCCAAAGAGATCATCGATCTGCACCACGGACGCATCACCGTATCGGACACACCCGGAGGAGGCGCCACCTTCACGATAACCCTTCCTCTGCCGCCCTGATACACCGTTCGACTTCTTCCGGCGTCTTAGCGACGTAGTCACTCCCCGCCTCTTCAAACTCCTCCCTCGTCCCATATCCAAAAAGAACGGACACACACGGTATGGAGAAATGATGCGCTCCCTCCACATCATACCGGCGGTCGCCAACCATGATACAAGACGCCGGATCCTCGATCTTACACTCCTTTATCACATGTTCGATCACCTGTATTTTGTCACTGCGTTTTCCATCCATCGTTGCCGCCCCCAAAAAATCAAAATACGACAAAAGCCCAAACCGTTCCAAAATCTGAGCCGCAAAATGATCCGGTTTTGACGTGGCTAACACAAGCTTCTTTCCACGCTCTTTCAACTTCATAAGCAGTTCCGGAATGCCCTCGTAGACTTTATTTTCAAACATTCCTCCTGCATTATAATACTCTCTGTAATATCGGACAGCCTGCTCGGCAGCTTCTTTCGTCATCCCAATATAATTCATATAAGAAAAAATAAGCGGAGGCCCGATAAACCGGTAATACTCCGCTCGGTCTCCCACTTCGACACCGGACTTTTCCAGAGAATACATAACCGCATTCGTGATACCGATCCCGGGATCTGTCAGCGTCCCATCCAAGTCAAATAATACATGTGTGATCTTCATCGTATCTTCCATTCCTTCTCTCACTTATCCAGAATATCCTGTATGGCATATTTGGGTCTTCCCTTTGTCTCCATATAGACTTTCCCGATATACTCTCCCACGATACCGATCGCAAGAAGCTGCAGTCCGCCGAGCGCCCAGATCGATACGATCAAACTGCTCCAGCCGGGTACGGTATCACCAAGAATAAACTGCATAATGGAATATAAGAGCATCAAGATGCTCACAAAGAAAATGAAAAATCCCAGCCAGACGATAAAACGGATCGGCTTTACGCTGAACGAAGAAATCCCGTCAAAGGCAAAGGCGAGCATCTTTTTGAGAGGGTATTTACTCTCCCCCGCAAACCTCTCCTTTCTCTCATAATACACATTCGCCGACGGATAACCGATCAGGGGAACCATCCCCCGCAGGAAAAGATGCACTTCTTTATAATCCTGAAGCTGCTCAAGGACGCGTTTACTCATCAGACGGTAGTCTGCATGGTTAAATACAATATCAACCCCCATCCACTTCATGATCTTATAAAACCCTTCCGCTGTCGTCTTTTTAAAAAACGTATCCTTTTTCCGGCTGCTCCGCACACCATAGACGACGTCACAGCCCCCATGAAATTGATCGATCATCTCATCGATCGCATTTACATCGTCCTGAAGATCCGCATCCATAGAGATTGCCACATCCGAATGCTCCTTTGCATACATAAGCCCGGCAAACACAGCGTTTTGGTGTCCCCGGTTTCTTGACAGGTTCAGTCCGCTGACGAACGGATATTCTTCATAAAGCCTGCTTATGATCATCCATGTCTGATCCTTTGAACCGTCATTTACAAATAAGATCCGGCTGTCATCACTGATCTTCCCCGCACCGATCAATCCCTCAAGCTTTTGGTTCAACTGCCTTGCGGTCTCATCTAAAACCTCTTCTTCATTATAACACGGTACTACGAGATAAAGCGTACTCTTCGTTTCCATACAAACCTCCATTTTTACACGTCATTCATACCTCTCATTCTAAATGATATCCACAGAGCTTGTCAATTTATATTTTTGCAGTAATTGACATAAAATACAAATATGGTAAAATAGACTAAGATGCACGAATCAGACATTTCATTTTAAGAAAGAAAAAAATATGAACGAACGGTTAAAATATAAACTGCGGCAGGATCTCTCCTTCGCAAAAAACAGAATAAAATTCAAACTAATGCGGTTATTTTTTATCACGCAGGATAAAATGGTCATGTTTGAATCCTATCACGGAAAACGTTGTGGGGACAGCGTAAAGGCGATTTACGACGCTATGGTAAATGAGGATTCTTTTCAGGATTATACGTTTGTCTGGGCTTTTACAAAACCGGACGAACACAAGGAGCTTACAGAAAACCCACATACCATCGTTGTAAAAAAGGGAAGCCTTGATTATTTCCGTTATTATGCCGCCGCACGCTTCTGGGTCAACAACGTCAGTGTCCCGGACTTTCTCATTCCGGGAAAGCATCAGGTCTACATCGAGACATGGCACGGAACACCACTAAAACGTCTCGGCTGCGACATTGAGACGGACAGCGATCCAAGACAGTCACGGGAACATATGCACAAACGCTACCAAAAAAAAGGAAAGAAAGTAACCCATTTTCTTTCTCCTTCTCCCTACTACAATGAAAAGATCGCCTCCGCGTTTGGCCTGTCAAAGATCCGGGAAGATTTATTCATTGAATGCGGCTATCCAAGGAATGATGCGCTGTTTCACTATTCGGAAGAAGAGATTGCCTCAATCAAAAATAAACTTGGCATCACGCCAGACAAAAAGGTCATCCTGTACACGCCGACATGGCGGGATACCGATTATCAGGCAGAGGGCGGATTTGATTACCGCCATGCTGTCGATCTGAAAAAAGTTATGGACAAGCTGCCGGATTCCTGTGTTATGCTTTTCCGGGCGCACCATCAGATCGGACTATCCGGGGTGATCGAAGATATACCGGGGGTCCTTGATGTGACCAGTATCGATGATATCAATGAATTATACATCATCAGTGATCTTATGATCACCGATTATTCCTCCACGATGTTTGATTTCAGCGTACTGAAACGCCCGATGGTATTTCATATGTACGACAAGGAGGAATATGAAAATAACATCCGGGGCTTTTATTTTGATAGTTCGGAACTTCCCGGGCCTGTCACCACGACAGAGGAGGAACTGGCAGATGCTGTCATTACACAGCTAAATTATTTTGACTATGATTCGGATAAAACATACAAGGCTTTTCACGAAAAATTTAACCAGTGGGAGGACGGAGACGCCGCCAAACGGGCTGTCAGCCAGTGCATCAACATTCCCGCCCATAAAAAGGGCCTATGGGAGAATCTCATTCTCCTCTATAAAAAGAACCAGAACCGTCTCCGGCTTGTTTACATGCTGATCCGCTACAATATCACAGGATGGTTCAACAAGCACGGACTCTTCCTGAACAACAACAGCAGACGGCTTATGGATATGAAAGACTCGCACAAAGGAGAACGCTGTTTTCTCATTGGAAATGGGCCGAGCCTTTCCCCGGACGATCTTCACATGTTGAAAGATGAGTACACCTTCGGCACCAATATGGTATACAAGATCTTCGGCCAGACCGACTGGCGTCCGAGCTTTCACTGTGTGTCGGACAGTATTTATGCCACTAAATTGAGGGACGAGCTATACAACAACGTCAAGTCGCCACTGTTCACGCTTGAAAAGACATACCGCAAGATGACAAAACGTACACTTGCCACTACCTATGTACACACGATCCCGAGTGAGCGCTATAAAGTAAAAGGAAATCTTTTTGCCTACTGCATGGTAAAGGCGACCGTACTCTCACTCGCCGCAGAATTTGCCTTTCACATGGGCTTTTCGGAAATCTATCTGCTGGGTGTGGACTGTACAAATCCACATGCGGCGGGAGGGCATTTTACCGAAAACTATGCGACAAAGGAAATTGCCCAGACGGATATTTCCCGAATCAAGACCCGTATGAACCGGGAAAATGTGACAACCGAACAGATCGGTGAACACATCATCGACCGCTCTCTTGTCACCTACCGGCATCTGAAAAAATATGCAGACCGGCATGGGATAAAAATATATAATGCCACCCGTGGCGGCAATCTAGAAGTATTTCCGAGGGTGAAACTAGAAGATGTGCTTGCTGCCGAAAAACCGGCGCCGCACTGACCTGAAAAAACGATAACAATTCAAATACATTTACAAAACGGAGGTTTCATATGAAAATAATAGGAGTGATTCCCGCAAGATATAAATCCAGCCGCTTTCCCGGCAAACCGCTCGTCGACATCTGCGGCAAGCCGATGATCTGGTGGGTGTATCAGCAGTCGCTGAAAGTCAATGAATTTGATGCGGTGTATGTTGCGACCGATGACGAGCGTATTAAAAACGTGTGCGATGAGTACAATATGAATGTCATCATGACATCCGATCAGCATGAAACCGGTTCTGACCGGGTGGCTGAAGTCGCCACTAAAGTAGAAGGCGATCTGTTTATCAACATTCAGGGGGACGAGCCTGTCATAAACCCAGAAATGATACAGGAGGTGATTTCCATCTTTTTTGA
Organism: Roseburia sp.; assembly: GCA_023664685.1. Lineage (GTDB taxonomy): Bacteria > Bacillota > Clostridia > Lachnospirales > Lachnospiraceae > Eubacterium_F. Next base: position 10,290 of record JAMPFC010000027.1, read on the forward strand.
GGATGAATCCGTATATTTTGGAAGCCTGAAAAAAGAAATCACCGACCCGGAGGAAATAAAAGCGACGAGTACGGTTAAAGTTGTCACAGACCAAAAGGGCGATGCGATGTATTTTTCCCGCTCTGTCATTCCCTCCAATGTAAAGGATGGAAACCGTGCCAGAGTCTTCCGCCATGTCGGTATTTATGCCTACAAGCGTGACTTTCTCAAAGAGTTTTCGGAAATGACACAGACCGAACTGGAACTCGGCGAGGGCATCGAGCCACTGCGGGCGATGGAACGAGGCTACAAGATGCGGCTGAAAGAGACAAAGCACTCATCGATCGGCGTTGACCTGCCGGAGCATATTGAAAAGGTCGAGCGTGTCATCAAAGGAATTGATACACTTTCCTGAACAAATAAGAATTGGAGGAATTTATGAAACGAGTACAATTATTGGACTGCACACTGCGGGATGGCGGTTATCTCGTAGACGCACAATTTGGAAACACAGTAATCAAAGGTATCATAAAAGGGCTTGCCGACAGCGGGATCGACGTCGTGGAATGCGGTTTTTTAAAAGATGAGCCGCATGTAAAGGGAAGTACGATCTTTAACAATGCCGCTCAGCTCCGCCCCTTTCTGCCAGAGGAACGCCGGCAGGCGTCTTATGTATGCCTTGCGGACTACAGCCGCTATACGATTTCCAATCTGGAGCCTTTTGACGGCACCTCCATTGATGGCGTCCGTGCCTGCTTTTTCAAAAATGAACGCTATGACGTCATTGATTTTTGTAAGGAAATTGCGGAAAAGGGCTATAAACTCTACGTACAGCCGGTCGATATCCTCGGGTATTCCGATTCAGAACTTCTCGAACTCATCGAGATGATCAACCCATTGGAACCGTATGCTTTTTCTGTTGTGGATACGTTTGGCTCTATGTACAAAGAGGATCTGCGCCGCGTATTTTACCTGATCGACCGCAATTTGAATGCGGCTTCCCGGATCGGATTCCATTCCCACAATAACCTTCAGATGTCGTTCTCACTCTCGCAGGAATTTATCGATATGACACAGGGACTCCGCAAGATCGTGATCGACGCCACGATGGCCGGTATGGGGCGCGGTGCCGGGAACACAAACACCGAACTTGTTATGCAGTATATGAACCGCAAATACAACTCCGGTTATGATATTGATACTGTGCTTGACCTGATCGACAATTATATCGACGGAATCCGCAACACACACAGTTGGGGATATTCCACCCACTATTTCCTTGCCGGTTCTTACAGCGCCCATGTAAACAATATCTCCTACCTCACGACAAAGGCAGGAATTTCAAGCCGGGATATCAACTATATCCTGAACCGCATCGGTGCGGATGCGAGAAAACGCTATGACTATGATCTTCTTGAAAAAACATATATGGAATATAATGGGACGATACGGGATGACGAAAAAGACGTTTCCCTTTTAAAAGAAAGTCTGCACGGAAAAGATATCCTTATGCTCCTTCCGGGACACAGCCTCATCACGCACAAAGAGGAAATCCTCAAATACTGCGATGAAAAACACCCTGTCGTGATCAGCGTCAATCTTCTCTCTCACGACTACCCGATCAATTATGCGTATTTCAGCAATAAAAAACGCTATAATTACTGGAGAAGTGCAAGCAGGTTCAACGAATACAAAAAAATCGTCACCTCAAATGTGACAAATGCAGAAAATAAAAATCAGCTGATCATTGATTTTACCCGGCTCGTAAAATGCGGGTGGGATCAGCTTGACAACTCCGGAATCCTTCTCCTTCGCCTTTTGGACGAACTGGACGTCGCCTCGATCACGATGGCGGGCTTCGATGGCTACAGCCATGATTCGACGAGCAACAACTACATGCACAAGGAGATGGAAAAAACACGCAACACACGCAACGCCGACGAAGCGAACCGGGATGTACAGAGTATGCTTGAGGATTATATCAACACACGCCAGTCCGATTGTCCAATCTCCTTTTTGACACCGTCCCGTTTCGAGATCAATCCGCAGAACTAGGGCTTTTCCGTTAACACAATTAAAACAAAGGGGCAGCACACATGAAAAATCTAAATGAAATCAAATTATTTGCTATGGATGTAGACGGAACTCTCACAGATGGCAACATCTACATGGGCAATGATGGGGAGATGTTCAAAGCCTTTAACGTAAAAGACGGTCTCGGCATCAAACTTCTGAAAGATTATGGGATCGTCCCCGCCATCATCACCGGCAGGAACTCGAAGATCGTAGCAAACCGCTGTCAGGAACTCGGCATCACCGAATTTCATCAAGCAGTAAAAGACAAAGCGGGAAAACTCCGTGAACTTATGGAAAAATATGGGTTGCAGCCGGAACAGGTGGCATACATCGGCGATGACATGAACGACTTAAGCGCCATAAAGACCGCCGGCATCACGTTTGCCCCAGCAGATTGCGCAAGAAGCCTGAAACCCTTTATTGACATCATCCTTACCAAACCGTCCGGGCAGGCACCGGTAAGGGAAGCTGTCGATATGATACTGGAAGAACGCTATGACTTTGATGGGTTTCTGGATTTATAAAAAGATACGCGAACGATCATGATCACAAACCAGTAAAGGAGGTATTTATGAAAACAAAACGCATTCAAAAAAAACATCTGATCGCACTGCTCTTTTCCTGCATCATTCTTCTGTGTGCAGGCTGTGGTACTGCGAATGATTCTTCTATGTCACTTTCAGATTCGGATGTGGATTATGGAAATAGTTCCTCCAAAACTTCGGCCGGGGAAATTGAAGATGCCGAGGAATTTGGAGAAGACGGAGATGCCGGAGGATCCGGAACGGAAAAAGAAGCGGACGAAATTGAAGATGCCGAGGAATTTGGAGAAGACGGAGATGCCGGAGGATCCGGAACGGAAAAAGAAGCGGACGGAATTGACGATACTGCACAGAAAGAAGCTTCTACACAGATACATACCGAAATGCTCGTATACACATGTGATATCAGTATCGACACGCTCGATTTTGAAAAGTCTGTTGCTGAATTTAAAAATATGCTTAAGAATGTCAACGGATTTGTCGAGCAGGAAACTTATTCTGACGGTTATTCCCAAGGCTCTTATTATGTGGAAGAAGAGGACAAGGAAAAAAGGTACGAAGCCGCTGTTCGTGTACCAAGCAATCAGTACGAAACCTTTTTAGGCGGTACAGACAAACTTGGAGACGTCCGCTCGAAGACCTCCAATGTCGAAAATGTCAGTCAGGAATACACCGACCTCAACACCACATTAGAAATCTATGAGGCAAAGGAAAAACGCTATATCAAACAGTTATCCCAGATTTCCGATGATGCACAGGCTCTTAACGTCGAAAAAGAGCTGACCGAACTTCAGGTGAAGATTGCCCAGATCAAGACCCGGATGAATGAGATCAAAACGGACGTGGACTATTCCACGATCAATGTAACTCTAGTCGAGGTTGCCAAATACAACGAAAAGCCGGTGAAAAAAGATACGTTCTGGCAAAGGCTTGGAAGCACCGTAAAAGACACATGGAAGACTTTCCTCAATTTCCTTGAGGCACTTTTGTTCTTCATCATACGGGTAATGCCATATGTGCTTTTGATGGCACTTGTCATCCTTGCTGTATATTTCATCCAGAAAAAAGTATACAGCCGCAGGCCAAGGGCAAAAAACAAAACCCAGTCACAGACAGAACCGGAGGAAGATTTGCCAGAAGACGCTTCGCAGGAATCTGAACCGCCGGAAAATGATACCGAGAGACTTCTCTTTGACAACAAAAGCGAAGCGAACGACACCGAAAAAGAAAGCGAATGAAAATCATATGAAATTACTGGAAGAGAGAATTTTAAAAGACGGAATCGTAAGAGAGGGAAATGTCCTGAAAGTGGACAGCTTTTTGAACCACCAGATGGACACCCGCCTCTTTAACGAAATGGGAAAAGAATTTAAAAGGCTGTTTCATGACAAGCCGATCAACAAAATACTAACCATCGAGGCATCCGGCATCGGAATCGCATGTATCGTGGCACAACATTTTGATGTTCCTGTCGTGTTCGCCAAAAAATCCCAAAGCATCAATATTGAGGGAGAGGTTTATTCTACAAAGATAGAATCATTTACCCATAAACGCACATATGACGTCATTGTTTCAAAAAAATACATAACACCAAACGATCATATCCTCATTATTGATGACTTTCTCGCAAACGGTTATGCCCTGAAAGGGCTGATCGGCCTTGTCCAGAGCGCCGGCGCCACCGTAGAGGGAATCGGCATTGCGATCGAAAAGGGATTTCAGAAGGGCGGAGAGATCATCCGCCAGACGGGCATCCAGCTTGAATCGCTCGCCATCGTCGATGCAATGGACAGCGAAAAAGGCACGGTCACATTCCGAAACCAGACAGATAGAAATGAGGAAAACAAATGAAAAAAACGACAGAAAGCCAGATTCAGAATATCTATACTTTGGACGGCCGCGTACCGGTCGGGAAAGCAGTTCCCTTTGGCTTGCAGCATATTCTGGCGATGTTTGTCGCCAATATCGCACCAATTCTCATTGTGGGAGGCGCATGCGGTCTCTCCTCCGGCGAAATTACAAATCTTGTACAATGCGCGATGATCATCGCCGGAATCGGAACGTTGATACAGCTTTTTCCACTCTGGAAGATCGGCTCCGGCCTTCCGATCGTCATGGGGATCAGTTTTACTTTTGTCGGCATTTTTTGTGTCATCGGGCCATCCTATGGGTATGGGAGCATCATCGGTGCAGTTTTGATCGGCGGCATTGTGGAAGGAGTTCTCGGTCTTTTTGCCAAATACTGGAGAAAGATCATTTCCCCCATCGTCGCTGCCAGTGTCGTAACTGCGATCGGTTTTTCCCTTCTCTCTGTCGGAGCCTCCTCGTTTGGCGGCGGTTCCGGAGCAGAAGATTTCGGTTCATGGCAAAACCTCTTACTTGGGTTCATCACCCTTGTATGCTGTCTATTGTTTCAGATTTTCGCAAAATCTTATTTCAAACAGCTGTCGGTTTTATTTGGTCTGGTTGCCGGATATATTGTTGCCGCCTGCATGGGCGTCGTCGACTTTTCGGCTCTGAAAGATTGCGGCATCATCGCTCTTCCACACTTTCTCCCCTTTACACCGAAATTTCATGCCGGCCCTGTCCTGACGGTCGTACTCATCTTTCTTGTCTCCGCCACAGAGACGATCGGTGACACATCCGCTCTCGCCTCTTCCGCGCTAAAACGCGATGTGACAGATAAAGAAGTCACAGGCTCGCTTGCCTGTGACGGTTTCATCAGCTCACTTTCTGCCCTGTTTGGCTGTCTGCCGATCACCTCATTCAGCCAGAACGTAGGACTGATCGCAATGACAAAGGTCATCAACCGCTTTACGATCGCGACCGGTGCCATTATTATGATCCTCGCCGGTTTCTTTCCGGTCATCGGTGCTTTTCTTGGCACACTTCCGGATGCAGTGCTTGGCGGATGTACGATCATGATGTTTGGAAACATCGTCGTCAGCGGTCTCCAGATGATCAGCAGTTGTGGTTTTACCCAGCGCAATATCACGATCGCAGCCCTCTCCCTCAGCGTCGGCATCGGTTTTACGCAAGTTCCGGAAATCTTCCGGATCTTTCCCGATGTAATACAAAATGTTTTTGCTGACAACTGCGTCGCCACTGTATTTTTTGTAGCAATCCTCGCAAATCTGGTTTTGCCGAGGGAGGAACAGTGATAATCTTAAAACATTAAAAAATACCTCTAAAGCAGAATCCGAGACAAATCATTTCTTACAGCGTCACTTTCGGAAGCTTCCAGATCTCTTTCGCGTATTCCTCGATCGTTCGGTCAGAGGAGAACTTGCCTGATTTCGCCACATTCAGCATCGCCATCTTTGCCCATGCCTCTTTATCACGGTAAGCCTCATCCACTTTTTTCTGCGCTTCTGCATAGGAGCGGAAATCTTTCAGTATGAAATACTGGTCTGCCCTCTCGTATCCGTTTGAATCGAGAAGTGAGGAATACAGCTCACGGAACAGCTCCGGATCACCGGCAGAGTATGTTCCATCAACAAGCTGATCCACAACCCTGCGGATTTCTTCGTCCGTATTATAAATCTGTCTCGGATCGTACTGATTGTTATGTTCAAAGTCGATCACTTCCTGAGAGGAAAGTCCAAAGATGAACGCATTTTCCTCTCCGACCTCTTCCACGATTTCCACATTGGCACCATCCATCGTACCAAGAGTCGGCGCACCGTTGAGCATAAATTTCATATTTCCAGTACCAGACGCCTCTTTGCTGGCTGTGGAAATCTGCTCGGATACATCTGCCGCTGCGAATATGATCTCGGCATTGCTCACGCGGTAATTTTCGATAAATACCACCTTGATCTTTCCGTGGATCGACGCATCGTTATTGACTACATCGGCTACGCTGTTAATCAGCTTTATGATCGCCTTAGCACGACGGTATCCTGCCGAAGCTTTCGCACCGAAGATAAACGTGTGCGGAACGATATCCATATCCGGATTCGCCTTTACCTGATTGTACAGATACATGACATGCAGGATATTGAGGAGCTGGCGCTTATACTCATGAAGCCTCTTAACCTGTACATCAAAGATCGAATTTGGATCTACGTCGATTCCATTATGCTCTTTGATATATTTGGCAAGGCGCACTTTATTCTTGTACTTGATATCCATAAACTCCTTCTGTGCCTTCTCATCATCCGCATATGGAGTAAGGCGGTTGATCTGTGCAAGATCTGTGATCCATCCCTGTCCGATCTTATCCGAAACCCAATCGGCAAGAAGCGGATTTCCATGAAGGAGAAAACGTCTCTGTGTAATACCATTTGTTTTATTATTGAATTTCTCCGGCATCATCTCATAGAAATCTTTTAATTCCTGATTCTTCAGGATTTCCGTATGCAGTCTCGCCACACCGTTTACTGAAAATCCGGCTGCGATCGCAAGATGCGCCATTTTCACCTGACCATCATAGATGATCGCCATTTTCTTTACTTTGTCAAAGTTTCCGGGATATCTCTCGGCGATCTCATTCTGGAAACGACGGTTGATCTCCTCGGTAATCTGATAAATTCTCGGAAGAAGTCTTGAGAAAAGATCGATCGGCCATTTCTCAAGCGCCTCCGACATGATCGTATGGTTCGTATAGGCACATGTCTTTGTCGTGATCTCCCATGCCTCTTCCCACTCAAGGAAATACTCATCGAGAAGGATTCTCATAAGCTCCGGCACCGTAACCGTAGGATGCGTATCGTTAAGCTGAAAACATACTTTATCCGGAAGCCCGTGGATGTCGTCATGCTTTTCCATATACTTGGCTACTGCCCTCTGTACACTGGCAGATACAAAGAAATACTGCTGTTTTAAACGAAGCTCTTTTCCTGACACATGGTTATCGTTTGGATAAAGAACCTCACAGATCGTCCGCGCAAGATTCTGCTGCTCTACCGCCTTCTGATAATCTCCCTTATCAAACGAATCCAAATTAAAGGTATCTAGTGCCTCAGCGTCCCAGATACGAAGTGTATTTACAATGTGGTTTCCATATCCAACCACCGGAATATCATAAGGAACTGCTCTGACCGACTGGTAATTTTCCTGAACATAACGGTCGCGTCCATTTTCATCCCTCCGGACAGCCACATGCCCGCCAAATTTTACTTCTACCGCATATTCCGGGCGCTTCATCTCAAATGGATTCCCATCTTTGAGCCAGTCATCCGGCGCCTCGATCTGGAAACCATTCTCGATCTTCTGCATGAACATACCATATTTGTAGCGGATTCCGCATCCGTATGCCGGATAACCGAGCGTGGACAGCGATTCAAGGAAACAGGCAGCAAGTCTTCCAAGACCTCCGTTTCCAAGTGCTGCATCTGGCTCTTCGTCCTCAATAACATCCAGATCCACACCAAAATCTTCCAGTACCTCGCGGACAACTTTATCCTGCTTCAAATTGATGATAATATTTCCGAGGGCGCGCCCCATCAGAAATTCCATCGAAAGATAATAAACAGTTTTTACATCCTTGTCCTCGTACTGTTTGTGGGTGTCAAACCAGTCATCCATAACGATATCTTTTACTGCATACGCTACCGCTTGGAACAGCTGCTGTTTTGTCGCCTGCTCCACCGGTTTACGAAACAACAGTTTCATATAGTTCTCGACATCTTCCTTCAAATGGATCTTCTTGTCATTTTCGTTGAAAAACTTCATTCCTTTTTCCTCTCTTTCCTGCTTCTTTCTGTAATATGCCATCTCTTAAAACGAGCGCTTTGCAATTCCAAAAGTTACTTCTTCGCCATTGATCGTCCACTCAGACGTATGCCCCTGCATATCTCCGATAATGATCTTCTCCGCCAGAACTTCTGACTTGATCTGCTCGGCATTCTGAATGATGATATCCGTAAGCTTGTCGCTTCCCACCGAGTAAACCTCGATATTGTCCATCACCTCAAATCCGGAGTCTTTCCGCATTGTCTGGATCTTGCTGATGATTTCGCGGACGAAACCTTCCTCGATCAGTTCATCGGTAAGGTGCGTATCGATCACAACTGTGATGCCTCTGTCCTCTTCGGACACATACCCCTCCATCTGTGCGGACTCGATCAGAAGATCCTCTTTGGCAAGTACTTCTTCTTCTCCTTCAACACGTACCCGGAGTTCGCCATTTTCATTCAGCTCATCCATCGCCTGATTGCCATTCAGCGCAGACAACACTTCCTTCAAGGCTCCCAGCCTGCTTCCAAAACGTTTTCCTAACGTCCTGAGCTGCGGCTTAAACGCATAGCTTGTAAAATCTCTCACGTCATTCGTAAAGATAACCTCTTTTACATTCAGCTCATCTGCAATGATGTCGGTATAATAGCCGGACAACTCCGAATCCTCTCCCGTCTTTCCATCCACCCGCACATACATCTTTCCGAGCGGCTGACGGTTCTTTATATTTGCTTCGTTTCTGGCAGCGCGTCCAAGAACAACGATCTGGAGAAGTTCCTCCATCTTTGTTTCCAGTTCCTTGTCGATCATGCTTCCCTCTGCCTCCGGAAAATCACAGAGATGGATGCTTTCCGGTGCTGTTTTATCTACACTGCACACAAGGTTCCGGTAAATACTCTCTGTCATAAACGGAACCATCGGCGCTGCTGCCTTAGCGATCGTCACAAGGGCAGTATACAGGGTCATATAGGCATTGATCTTATCCTGCTCCATCCCCTTTGCCCAAAAACGCTCGCGGCAGCGGCGGACATACCAGTTGCTCATATCATCCACAAAGTCCTGAAGCGCTCTCGCTGTCTCCGGAATACGATAATCCTCAAGGTTTGTATCGACTTCTTTCACTACGGTATTCAGCTTGCTGAGAAGCCATTTATCCATAACAGAAAGCTTGTCGTGTTCCAATTTATATTTGGTCGGATCAAACTCATCGATGTTCGCATAAAGTACATAAAATGCATACGTGTTCCACAATGTACTCATAAACTTACGCTGTCCCTCCACAACCGCTTTACCATGAAAACGGTTTGGAAGCCACGGTGCGGAATTTACATAGAAATACCACCTTATGGCATCGGCACCGTACTCGGAAAGCGCCTCCATCGGATCGACTGCATTTCCCTTGCTCTTACTCATTTTCTGCCCGTTCTCATCCTGAACATGTCCGAGAACGATCACATTTTCATAAGGAGCTTTGTTAAATAGGATCGTGGACTCCGCAAGAAGTGAATAAAACCATCCTCTCGTCTGATCCACCGCCTCCGAAATAAACTGAGCCGGGAACTGCTTTTCAAACAGCTCTTTATTTTCAAATGGATAGTGATGCTGCGCAAAAGGCATCGCTCCGGAATCAAACCAACAGTCGATCACCTCCGGTACACGGTGCATCTCTTTCCCACAGTGCGGACACTTGATCGTGATCTCGTCGATATACGGACGGTGGAGTTCAACGGTCTCTGCCGCCTGATTTCCACTCAGCTTCACAAGCTCCTCTCTGCTGCCCACACTTTCCATATGGCCGCATTCGCATTCCCAGATATTAAGAGGTGTCCCCCAATAACGGTTTCTCGACACGCCCCAGTCCTGCACATTTTCGAGCCAGTCGCCAAAACGTCCTTTTCCGATATTCTCCGGAATCCAGTTGATCGTGTTATTGTTTTTGATCAGGTCATCCTTTACCTCTGTCATCTTTATGAACCATGATTCACGGGCATAATAGATCAGCGGGGTATCACAGCGCCAGCAGAACGGATAATCATGCTCAAACTTCGGTGCATCAAACAAAAGCCCCTTGCTCTCAAGGTCTTTTAAGATCGGCAGATCGGCATCCTTGACAAACATCCCCGCATAATCGGTTTCCTCTGTCATCTCGCCTTTTCCGTTCACAAGCTGTACAAATGGCAGGTCATATTTGCGTCCCACTTGGGCGTCGTCCTCACCAAATGCCGGCGCAATGTGGACAATACCAGTACCATCTGTCATCGTTACATAATCATCACATGTCACATAGTACCCTTTTTTGTGCTGCTTTTCGCAAATTCCGACCGCATAATCAAACAGCGGTTCATACTCTTTTCTCTCCAGATCGGTTCCCTTGAAGGTCTCCAATACTTCATAGGCCTTTTCTTCCTCTGCCTCAAGACCTCCGAGAACTTTATCCAAAAGCGCCTCCGCCAGATAATACGTATATCCATCCTTTGCCTTTACTTTACAGTAAGTTTCGGAAGGATTCACACAGAGCGCCACGTTACTTGGAAGCGTCCACGGTGTCGTCGTCCACGCGAGAAAATAGGCGTCCTCACCTGTCACTTTAAAACGAACGACTGCCGAGCGTTCTTTTACCGCCTTATACCCCTGTGCCACCTCATGCGATGAAAGCGGCGTTCCGCAGCGCGGACAGTATGGCACGATCTTAAAGCCTTTATATAGTAACTTCTTATTCCAGATCTCCTTTAATGCCCACCACTCCGATTCGATAAAATTATCGTCATAGGTAACATACGGATCATCCATATCCGCCCAAAAACCAACTGCGCCGGAGAAATCCTCCCACATGCCCTTATACTGCCATACGGACTCTTTGCACTTTGAGATAAAAGGATCCAAACCATACTCCTCTATCTGCTCTTTTCCGTCCAGTCCAAGAAGTTTTTCCACCTCAAGCTCCACCGGAAGACCATGCGTATCCCATCCTGCCTTACGCGGCACCTGATAGCCCTTCATCGTGCGGTATCTCGGGATCATATCCTTGATCACGCGGGTCAGTACATGGCCGATATGAGGTTTTCCGTTCGCCGTTGGAGGCCCGTCATAAAACATATACGTCGGACAACCATCACGCAGCTCAATGCTCTTCTGAAAAATATCATTGTCCTTCCAGAATTTTTCTACTTCCTTTTCCCGGTCAACAAAATTCAGACCGGTTGAAACCTTCTCGTACATCTTTTCCCTCACTTCTTTCACATAATAATGTTAAAGAGGCTTCATCCAAAAAAGGATGAAAGCCCCTATTGCCGTCATTAACCACCTGTTTTGTAAATCAGACAGCCCAAACTGCCTAAAGTTTTTCATATAACGGTGAACACCGGATCAGCCTACTAACATTCAGCCTCACAACTCGGGAGTGATCTTCACAGAGAGCTACTCATACCGGATTCCCACTATCACCGGCTCACTGCGACTTTATTCGGTCTGCTACTCTCTCCTTCACAGTCTTTTCCTACTTTATCCATCTTAATTTCTAAGGGGAAAATTGTCAATATACAATTCTCATAAATTTTATGCGTTTTCATCCACGCTTATCGTCATATTTCCTCAGCCTCTTACAATTCCGCATCCGCAGAGTACTGCTCCAAAAGATCCCGGTCGAGCTTGATCCGGTTATCCATCGTCTTCATGATGTCAACCAGCTCCAGATCTCCGCAGGATTTCGGGTTGGAAAGATCATATAATTTATTGTCACGGAAACTGAGTACCCACGGTTTAAAGATGTCAAGTTCATTCTCAATGATGACAAGTCCTTTCACATGCTCCGTCAGCTCCACACATACGCCCGGATTCAGAACGTTGATTCCGTTGATCAAAGCCTGTACAACGACCGGATCGTATTTTTCCGGCTCTGCCAACAGCGCGCGCAACGCCTTTACCTCACTGGTAGGCTCTTCAAAAGACTTCATTGCGGTCATACGGTCATACGCATCCGCCACATAAAGGATGGCTGCATTTGTATTTGTCTTAACCGCATCGGTCAACTTCTGTCCTTCTGGATTTACATACATCTCCTGCATACTCGTCACAATTTGGAAAATATTGTCATCGAGTTCTTTGCAGTTTCTGAGGATTTCAATGGATTTGATCTTGATCGCTTCCTTCATTTCCTCATCGTCATCTGCCTCTAATGCATTTTGTGTCTTGACACCGCCGCAGTCATGCAGAAGCGCCGCCTTTACAATGGAATTGATCCGTCCGGTCGGCATACTCATCCGTCCGGCAATGATCGCTGATAAAATCGCCACATTGATACTGTGCTTGTACACAAAATCATCGCTGCTGCGCAGGCTTTGGATAAAATTGATCTTATGCGTAAGACTGCCATAATTTTTCAAAACTAAGCTGCAAAGCCAATCAAGTCCTTTATCCTTCTTTCCGGCAGCGATCAGGTCGAGGTCTTCGCGTATGCTGAATACCGCCATCGTCTGGAAACGCTCAAAATTTATATCCTCATCCGACATCGGCGGGACAGGCTCAGCCGGTTCCAGTATGTACAACCCAAGAAGCCCGAAATTCCGGATACCGTATATAACCTGCGTACTCAATCTTGTGTCCCTGTCATATAAAAGGACACCATTTTTATTGTAAATCGGCTTTCCCAGACGCATTCCGGGTTTTAAATCATCCACTTTCACAAAAAGCATCTTTCTGTCTCCTTTCACTTTTTCGACACACTTATCTATTATATTATATAATAACAGTTCTACGAAAATAATACAAGTAAGAAATGAGGTAAGTTATGAAAAAAAGAATTCTTTCCTTCCTTTTGGCAGGACTTCTCGTATTCACCCCGCCATGTCCGCTGGCAGAGGCGAAAAACAACCCATCCTCCGGGGAAAATGCCCCTTCGGACACAAATATTTCCGACGGAAAATACATAGATGGAACCGTCCTCGTAACGATCGCGGCTCCGAAGGAAACCACTCTCACAAGAGAGGGAAAAACTTCTTTTGACAAAAATATTTCTGTCGAAGAGGCTTATGACCTCGGCAGCGCCTCCGACTTGTCCGAAGACCGTTCCCAAAAACAGTTCCTTGAGGATAAGACGCTCTATCTCTCGGAGGTTTCATCAAAAACCTACTCCACTCCGGAACTCATCGACCAGCTTGAAAACAAAGCTTATGTCATGTCGGTCGAACCGGATTATGTCCAATATCTGGATTCGGTATCCGATGATCCCGCTTCGGATGAGCAGTGGTATTTGGATCAGGGCGGAAGTTTTGGGGGTTCTAGTTCCGGCATATCCTATACTTCCACGAAATCCAAGCAAAAAACCGGAACTCCGGTCATCGCTGTTATGGACACTGGAATCGATTATACTCACGAAGATCTCGCTGACCGCATGTGGGTCAATTCCGACATTACCCTCGGCGGCATCTATGGGTATGATTTTACAGAAGAAAACGCCTACTGCATGGACACGCTCGGCCACGGTACCCACTGTGCCGGTGTGATCGCCGCTGCTGCCGACAACCAGAAGGGGATCGCAGGAATTTCTTCTGCCCGGCTCATGGCACTAAAAGTCTTTGATCAGCGTGGGGAAACATCAAATTCTATCATCGTAAAGGCACTGAACTATATCATTCAGGCAAAAAATGCCGGTGTAAACATTACTGCTGTCAACTGCTCTTGGGGCGGCGGCAGATCCAATTCAAGCATGGCAACACTGATCAAACAGATCGGCTCTTCCGGAACACTGTTTATCTTTGCCGCAGGAAATGACAGCATTGATCATGATCCGGCTCCCCTCTCCTGTCCTTATGATCTCTATACCGGAAGGGATTTTACAGAAAACAGAAACTATATCATCATCACAGGTTCCTCGGATCCAAATGACGCTCCTTCTGATTTCTCGGATTATGGAAGTCAGGACGTCGACATGTTCGCTCCCGGCGAGCGTATTTTATCTACTTACTGTGAGAGTACTTATTTTCCGGGAATTTACGATACTGATACAGAAACCGCTCTGACTGCTGCCTATTTTCCACTGGATACCACACAGGAGGCAGCCCGCTTTTACACCGAAGAGCAGCTCGGTCTGACCCCTGATATTCCCTCTTCCCTAACATACAATACCGAAAAAGACTACCGGGAATCACCTTCTTCGGGAAGTCTTTTGTGGACGCTCTCACCCAGAAAAGGCCCTTCGTTTGAAGAACCGGTTTCTTATCTGTATCTGGATGTAACGGAATACGCGCCGGCGGATCTTGAGCGCACCTGTTATGTCTCCATGCTGTTAGGAGAAACCGATTCCAATGGGTTCTTTATCTGGGAGCATGTCGTAAAGGAATCAAGCGGTGAATACGGTTCCGAAGATAACCGGTTTTATGAGGCACCGGATGGAAAGATTTATTTCCGGGTCATTGGCATTGCGCCTTCGAACTGGACATTGGGAAATATTGTATATTCGGTCGATGATGTTGGGATTTCCGTACCAGATCCCGACACCTCCCTGTTTGGACAATACGAGATCATGAATGGGACTTCGATGTCAGCGCCGATGGTAACAGGAGCGGCCGCCCTTCTCAGTGAAGTGTACCCTAACGACAGCGTAACAGACCGGCGCGGGCGTCTTCTCTCCTGTGTCCGCACTGTCCCTGCCCTTTCCGGAAAATGCATAACCGGCGGTGTTCTTGACCTGAAAAACATGGATCTCTACACACCGCAGCCCGAAAAGGAAGAAATCACACCGCCAGTTGTTCCCACCCCTGCCATTTCTTCTACAGGCGGAAATACACAGAAAACTCCTGTCAAAACGGTAAAGATTTCCTCCTCGGCAAAAAAAACGTATACGGTTCAGAAAAAAACCAGTTCTGGAAAAATAAAAAAGATAAGAAAAACAAAGAAAGTGAAACTAAAATCTTCAAAGATCACACTAAATGCCGGAGACAAATTAAAGCTTACCGCCACAGTCTCCCCCGCTAAAGCCACTGTAAAAAAAGTAAAGTGGAGTTCCTCCCGCAAAAAATGGGCCAGCGTCAGCCAGAAAGGCATTGTGACCGCAAAGCAGAAAGGGCGGGGACACACTGTGAGCATAACCGCCTCTGCCACAGATGGCAGCCGGAAAAAGGCGACATGTAAGATAAAGATCCGGAAATAATAAATTAGCCTGACGGTACTTCCATCCCAAAGGTTATCCTTTCGGATCAGAGATACGGATGAAGCGTCTGCCGGAGTTGTTCCTCGATCGTGATCAGACGGTGACAGAACTCTTTTGAGTCATCGTCGGCGGCTTTGTATTGATTCAAATACTTATAAAGGGATTTGATCCCCATATCACAGCCGTCTGTGATCAGGTCAGCAACCGTGGCGTCGCTGTCATCCATTCCAATCTTCATATTTGTTTTCAGCCACGACATGCTTTTCGCCATCGGATTGGGTTCTTTCTCTTCACTGTTTTTACGCATCAGCTGATCAAAAATCTCATCCCGCAATTTCTCATGATGTCCCTTGCTCTCTGTCAAAAGCTGTTTCATATCCGAATCCTTCACCTTTTCCAACACCTCATCCAGAGAGGAAATGGCCATTTTCGTGCCGGAATCACACTCCTTCAGCAATTTAATGGAATCACTATTTTCTTCTTTCATACAAAACACCTCAATTCTTTTTCTCCTAGTATGCGCAAATCACAGAAAAATATAGGAAAAATCGACATACTGCTTTCCGAGTGCCCATGCGCGCAAACTTATCTCATCTAAATACAGAGCTGAAAGCAGCATGCCGATTATCCCTTGATTTTTTTCCATTTTTTACATATACTATTACAAGAAACATAACTTTGTAACATGATGGAGGCGCACGTTGAGACGATTTTCATTTATCATCCGGTGGTTTATCAATAAATTCAGTGAAAATACCCTTTCGATCCACTCTGCACATGTGGTATTTTTCGTCATGGTATCCTTTTTTCCCTTTGTCATGTTTTTCTTTACACTGCTGCGATATACCCCGCTGTCAGAAGAAAATGTGATCCGGCTGTTGGAAGCTTTCATCCCGGGCGGTTTCAGCGATATTCTCGCCTCTTGGATCAATGAAGCATACCGGCAGTCTTCCGGAACGATCCTCTCGATCACAGTGATCACTACTCTGTGGTCTGGCTCAAAAGGGTTTATGGGTATCACATATGGCCTCGATAAAATATACGGTGCAAAAAACAGACGCAACTGGCTCTGGAACCGCATTTCTTCCCTGATGTATACGATCGCTTTTGCTGTCATCCTTCTCATATCGCTTATTGTACTCGTATACGGAAACCGGATCCTCCTTGCTATTGACTCCTTTTTGTCGATTGAAACCCCTTTGTTCATCGGCATTTTTTCCCTGCGCTCGATCCTTGGTTTTTCAATCTTTTTCCTGTTCTTCCTGTTATTGTACACGTTTATCCCAGACCGGAAGACAAAACTGCGCAATGAAGCTCCCGGAGCGCTGTTTACATCCGTACTCTGGATCTTATTCAGCTATATCTTTTCCATCTATATCGACTATTTTACCAACTTTTCTTCTGTCTATGGAAGTCTTACTTATATCGTCCTCTTCATGCTGTGGATGTATATTTCGATGGACATCTTATTTACCGGCGCCCTCATCAACTGCTATCTGGCTGAGGGAAATGTATTTTTCAAAAAACACTCCAAAATCATCCCTTGACCGCCTTGTTGATGAAATCGAGTAATCCCGCATTTTCTTTCTTTACAGCCGCCCCATAATACTGTCCGCCAAAACGGTCTCTCAGAATCACCGTGGTATCGTCCACATAACCGTTTAAGATACTGACATCCACTGACATCGCATCGATATTTCCATCCTTCAATGCTTTAAAAAGCGCCTCGTAACTCTCATACTCACAGAAAATCGGGCTTACCTTCACCGTGTTCATCGTATCGATATACTTCAAAAAAGCCTCTCTGGTCGTTGCATTTCTGGGAACTCCAATATATTTTCCGTCCAGATCCGCTAACGAGCGTATCTCACTGCTCCCCAGAGAATTTAGATTTTCCCCGGAAGTATTTACCAATAGTCCGATATAATCCGTGTAATAACTTTCTGAAAAAGCGAAACGCTTCTGTCGTTCTTTCGTGATCGTATAGGTAGCAAAAAGACAGTCCACTTCTCCCGACTCGAGTTTTTCTTCACGGTCAGCGACCGTTACCCCTGTAAATTCCACTAATTTCTGTTCTTTCGCTTCCTCCACGCTGACACCAAATAGATTTGCCGCTGTTTGATAGGCAAGCTCTACCTCAAGCCCTGACCACGTATCTGTCCCCGCATCATAAAATCCCAGATCCGGCACATCCATCTTGCACCCTACGGTCAGATGCCCTTTTTCCCGAATTTCTTCCACATAATTCTCATTGATCTCGACTGTCTCCTCCGTTTCCGACTCAGATACATCCGGATTCCTATCACCACAGGCACAAAAAATCAGAGCGATACAGCACAGACAGCCAATCAAAAGCTTTTTATTCATCCTTTTCCTCCACTCTGTTAAATACCTCACGATCCAAATCATGGTTCTGGTGCGCTACGATCGTCGTACATACCGCATCTCCGGTAATATTTACCGCTGTCCGAACCATATCAAGGATCCTGTCTACTCCCATGATCAGCATGATCGCCTCCACTGGAAGCCCGACAGATGTAAATACCATCGACAAGGTTACAAGTCCCACAGAAGGGATGCCGGCTGTACCAATGGAAGCCAGTGTCGCTGTGGCAATTACCGTCAGATAACCGCTCACTCCCAGATGCATTCCATATGCCTGAGCCGCAAATACAACTGCCACACCTTGCATGATCGAGGTTCCGTCCATATTTATGGTCGCTCCAAGAGGAATCGTAAAAGAAGATATTTTTCTGGATACTCCTACCTTCTCCTCTAAGGTATCGATATTCAAAGGGATGGTCGCATTTGAAGTCGAAGTGGAAAATGCAAATGCCATAACTGGGAAGAATTTTTTCAAAAACTTCATCGGATTTAATTTGGTAAATACTACCAACAAGACCATATATACCACCAAGCACTGAAGAGCTAGGCCAAGCAAAACGCTTCCCATATATTTGAGCAAAGGCAAAAATGCCTCAAAGCCCAGATTGGAAAATGTTCTGGCGATCATACAAAATACACCGATGGGAGCCAGCCCCATAACCAGATTTGTCATTTCCATCA
Organism: Roseburia sp.; assembly: GCA_023664685.1. Taxonomy (GTDB): domain Bacteria; phylum Bacillota; class Clostridia; order Lachnospirales; family Lachnospiraceae; genus Eubacterium_F. The sequence continues at coordinate 28,779 of JAMPFC010000027.1, forward strand.
TTAAGTCGTTACACTGATTCAGGAAGTTAGCGATCAATTCTGCCCGCTCTCCCATTTTCGCTAACAAAACACCTACCAAAAGGGCAAACAGAATGATCTGGAGCATCGTTCCATCTGCCAGAGCGCCGATCGGATTCTCCGGTATGATGTTCAAGATCGTATCTGCCGCGGAAACCTTTTCGGCAGTTGCGACCTCTCCCGTCTCGATCATGGACATATCAAGTCCGATTCCCGGTCTTACAACCGTGGCAACGCCAATGGCAACCGTTACCGCCAGTGCGGTAGTCACAAGATAAAATACAATGGTCTTACCTCCCACTTTTCCAAGCGCTTTCGTATCCCCGATCGCAGAACTTCCGCAGACCAGAGAACAGAATACCAACGGTACTACGAGCATCTTCATCAGACGGATAAAACCATTTCCTATCACATAGAACACGCCGTCGACTAAAATCGTATCTCTGAAATATGAATTAGGCACCCACAAATTTAAAATAACACCTAAGATCAAACCTCCGATCAACCCCACAAAAATCTTCGTGGTAAGTCCCATCTTCTTCGCTTTTCCTTCATTCGTCTTTTCTTTCTGCATGATCACTCCTCCTATTCTGCCTTTCTGCCTTTATACTCCTCTACATACGCCTTCAAATCATCCATCCATTGCGGCATGGTATAAATCTCTGTCATCTTCATCATAAGATTTTCCAAAAGAGTCGAAACCTGCTTTCCGTTTTGAGATGAAAAAGTTCCTTTTACTAAAGAAGGATCATATCCCATCAAAGCAAGGATCGTTCTGGCAAATTCATATCGGCTGCATACCCCTTCACAGGAGGCATGATAAATCCCATACTCTGTCTTATCCAGAAGACTTCGGATAAAATGTGCCAACTCGCCGGCACTGGTCGGTGTGCTGATCCTGTCAAACGGAGCCTCAAATGATGTATGGTTTTTCCCCTGCTCTACCACATAACGAAAGTAATCCTGAGCCTTTTCCCCATCAGATGCGCCATAAACCCATGAGCTTCGGATGATCAGATGCTTGGGATTCAGCTCCTTGACATAATTTTCCCCGGCAAACTTTGATTTTCCGTATACGGTCTGAGGATCCGGAATATCAAATTCTGTCATCCCGCCGGAACTTTTTCCGTCAAACACATCATCTGTGGAAAGCTGAATCATTTTCGCATTCAGTCTCCTTGTCGCAGATGCCAGATTTCTCGCTCCCAGAGCATTTACACGGAATGCCTCTACCATATCTTTTTCGCAGCATTCTACATCTGAAATACTTGCACAGTTAATGACAATATTCGGATGGTATACATTCGCCGCCTGATCAACCGCTTCCATATCCGTGATATCCACAGCATCCCGGTCTGTACCAATCACTTTGTTTTTCGTATCCTCTTTCAAAAGCTGCACCAATGCAGAACCAAGCCTTCCTTCTGCACCTGTGATCCATATTGAATCCTTTGACATATTTTCTCTCCCTTCTCAATTATATGTACACGATACTTCTTCCAACGAATCTGGAAAAGGCGCACTTTAAGATTAAAATGCACCTTTGCATAGAATAACTATAACACAAAATGGATTAAATTACAACAATGTACCTTTTTTGGTGGGGAAATTTTGACACTTGTGAAAAATAGATTTCAGAATGGCAAAGTAAATGACAAAGTACATGGCGAAGTAAATGGCGAAGTAAATTATGATGATTTGAGAAAAAAATGATGAATAGGGAAAGAATCCTGCTTTGTACAAATAAATCTTATACTAGTTGCAATTCCTCATCTGCCAATTTTTTTACTTCTTCCAGTGACAAGTCAGAACAATTTGCAATTTCATCTAATGATAATTTACCGGTTTCAATCAATCTTAATGCAATTTCCTTTTTTTCGTCTGTTATCATATCTTCCATTGCTTTACACATCGTGGATATTCCCTCCTTATTTTCTCCAATACAATACGAAGTACAAGTTCTGCCGCTTCCTTATTTCCCTCAAAACACTTCATCATGAAATCGTCATCCAGCAAACGAAATCCCTTGATTCGCTGTAACATTTCTTCGTGTTTTTGTTCTAACGTTTTTCTCTTTCTTAAATAGTTCGCCTGCCTGCTTTCTCTTAGATTTTTTATGGTATAATCGTACCACAGACCACCTTGTTTTTCAACTACTTTTAGTCTTGTGTCAGAGGAAAGCTGCTGATCACAAGTGCAATAATCGCAAAAAACGATATTCATTTTTTATTCCCATTGCATTCTCATTTCTTCACCCATTTTGCCACGCTCTTATCAGAAGCATCCGTCAAATCTTTTCCTGCTTCCACTTTTGCGCCCTTTGCCGCCGCTTTTACACCTTTTATGCTTCCGAAAATTCCACTTCCACCACTCGTACAAAATGGTACGATAGAGCATACACAGCAACTGTACCAGCTCATGCGGCTCATCTGCACCTTTTTGGGTTTGTCTGGTGTCAAACTGCGAGAAACGGTTGTCCTGATAGAAAGACAAAAGC